>JAOPZQ010000430.1 GCA_025964075.1 Solirubrobacterales bacterium
ATGCGGCCGGTGAACTCGGGGAAATTGTTCGTCTTGAACAGCATGTCCAAGGCATCTTTCCAGCGGTTTTTGTAAACCAGGTCGTTCCATTCGGGAATGATGTTGCCCAGCGGGCAGCCGTTGTTGCAGAACGGGATGCCGCAGTCCATGCAGCGCGCGCCTTGGGCGCGGAGCTTGTCTTCGGGGAACTCGTGGTAGATCTCCTCCCAGTCCAGAATGCGCAGCTCGACGGGGCGGCGCTTGGGCAGTTCTCGGGTGATCTCTTTGAAACCAGTGGGCTTACCCATGAACGATTATTCCTTCTACAAGAAGCGGAACGGAATTCGATACAGAGGTCACGGAGCTGTGGTTAATGCATTTGCAACTGCATTACACGGCGGTCGATTGGCGTTTGGACAGTGCGGCGGCGCGGGCTTCCATTTCGGCCTTGTGCTCCAGGACCCTTCGGTAATCCTTGGGCATGACCTTCACGAAATATTGCCGCTCCTTTTCCCAGTCGTCAAGGATCGCCTGGGCGATGGGGCTGCCGGTGAACCTCACATGGTTTTCCAGCATGTAGCGGAGCGTGCTGATGTCCTCTTCCTTGTCGGCCGGTTCGAGCTCGACAAGATCGTGATTGCACAGGCGCGGGAACTGTGCGTTGTCGTCGTAGACGTAGGCGATGCCGCCGCTCATGCCCGCGGCGAAGTTGCGCCCGGTCGGCCCGAGGACCACTACGCGGCCGCCGGTCATGTACTCGCAGCCGTGGTCCCCGACGCCCTCGACGACCGCGAGCGCCCCGGAGTTGCGCACGGCGAAGCGCTCGCCCGCGAGGCCGCGGAAGAACGCCCGGCCCGCGGTCGCGCCGTAGAGCACGGTGTTGCCGACGATGACGTTCTCCTCGGCCCGGAAGCCCGCGGACTCCGGGGGCCGGACGGTGAGGATGCCGCCCGAGAGGCCCTTGCCGGCGTAGTCGTTGGTCTCCCCGAGCAGCGTCAGCGTCACGCCGTGGGCCAGCCAGCCGCCGAACGACTGCCCCGCGGAGCCGTGGAACGCGACCTGGATCGTGCCCTCGGGCAGGCCCTCGGCGCCGTGGCGGCGGGCGATCTCGCCGGAGAGGACGCCGCCGACGCAGCGGTGGACGTTCCGAACGCGACGCTCGAGCCGTACCTTCTCGCCGTCGGCCAGCGCGGGCTCGCAGGCGTCGATGAGGTCCCAGTCGAGGTGCCCTTCGAGGACCGGCTCGGGCGGACGGACGGAGTGCCGCGGCGCGTCCGGGGCGACGTCGGGCATCGCCAGCACCTCGGTGAGGTCGACGCCGCGGGCCTTCCAGTGCTCGATCGCCGGCTCGGCCTCGAGGAGCTCGCCCCGCCCGATCAGGTCCGCGAACCTGCGGATGCCGAGCGACGCCATGATCTCCCGGACCTCCTCGGCGACGAAGAACAGGTACTTGACGACGTGCTCGGGCGTGCCCTGGAAGCGCGCGCGGAGCACCGGGTCCTGCGTCGCCACGCCCACCGGGCAGGTGTTGAGGTGGCAGACGCGCATGAGGATGCACCCCATCGCGACCAGCGGGGCCGTCGAGAAGCCGAACTCGTCCGCGCCCAGCAGCCCGCCGATGACGACGTCGCGGCCCGTGCGCATGCCGCCGTCGACCTCGACACGCACGCGCGAGCGCAGGTCGTTCAGCAGCAGCGTCTGCTGGGTCTCCGCGAGGCCGATCTCCCACGGCAGCCCCGCGTGCTGGACCGAGGACTGCGGCGAGGCGCCCGTGCCGCCGTCCTGGCCGGCGATCACGATGTGGTCGCCGTTCGCCTTGGCGACGCCCGCCGCGACCGTTCCGACGCCGACCTCGCTCACGAGCTTCACCGAGACCGAGGCGCCGGGGTTCGCACATCGGAGGTCGTAGATCAGCTGCTTGAGGTCCTCGATCGAGTAGATGTCGTGGTGCGGCGGCGGCGAGATCAGGCCCACGCCGGGCGTGGAGTTGCGCAGGAACGCGATGTAGTCGTCGACCTTGTGGCCGGGGAGCTGGCCGCCCTCGCCGGGCTTCGCCCCCTGCGCCATCTTGAACTGGAGCTGGTCGGCGTTGACGAGGTAGTGCGCGGTGACGCCGAACCGCCCGGACGCGACCTGCTTGATCGCCGAGCGGCGCAGGTCGCCGTTCTCGTCGGGCTGGAAGCGCCGCGCGTCCTCGCCGCCCTCGCCCGTGTTCGACTTCGCGCCCATCCGGTTCATCGCGATCGCGAGGGTCTCGTGGGCCTCGGGCGAGAGGGCGCCGAGCGACATCGCGCCGGTCGAGAAGCGCTTCACGATCTCCGACGCCGGCTCGACGTCGTCGAGCGGGATCGGCTCGGGCAGCGTCTTCAGGCGCATCAGGCCGCGCAGCAGCGCCTTCTTCGTGGCGCCCACGTTCGTCTTCTCCGCGAACTCCCGGTAGGTCTCGAGCGACTTGCCGTTCTGGTCGCCGCGCACCGAGTGCTGCAGGAGCGAGATCGTGTCCGGGTTCCAGACGTGCAGCTCGCCGTCGCGGCGCCATTGGAGGACCCCGCCGACGGGCAGCAGCTCGCGGTCGTAGCGCGGGTAGGCGCGGCCGTGGCGCTCCAGCGCCTCGCGCGCGAGGACGTCGATGCCGATGCCGCCGATCCGCGACGGCGTGCCCGCGAAGTGCTTGGCGACGAGCTCGCGGTCGAGCCCCACCGCCTCGAAGATCTGCGCGCCGCAGTAGGACTGGATCGTCGAGATCCCCATCTTCGAGATCGTCTTCAGGAGGCCCTTGCCGATCGCCTTGACGATCAGCTTCTCCGCCTCCTCGATGGAGAGCTCGAGCGGGAGCATCTTCCGCTCGGCCATCTCGTCGAGCGACTCGAACATCAGGTACGGGTTGATCGCGGCCGCGCCGTAGCCGATCAGCGTCGCCATGTGGTGGATCTCGCGCGGCTCGCCGGTCTCGGCGACGAGGCCGCAGCGCAGGCGCGTGCCCTGGCGGACGAGGTGGTGGTGGACCGATGCGACGCCGAGCAGCGAGGGCATCGGCGCCCGCTCCTCCCCCACGTTGCGGTCCGAGAGGATGAGGATGTTGACGCCGCGCTCGACGAGGGCGGCGGCCTCGGAGCAGATGCGCTCGACCGCCGCCGCCATGCCGTCGGGGCCCTCGGCCACCGGCCAGGTCATGTCGAGCGTCTCGGCGCGGAAGATGTCGTGGGAGACCTGGCGCAGGCGCTCGAGCTCGTGGTTGCGCAGGATCGGCTGCGACATCACGAGCTGGTGGGCGTGCTCGGCCGTCTCCTCGAGCAGGTTGCCCTCCTGCCCGACGCAGGAGACGAGGCTCATCACGACCGACTCGCGGATCGGGTCGATCGGCGGGTTCGTGACCTGGGCGAAGAGCTGCTTGAAGTACGCGAAGAGGAGCGGCTGGCGGTCGGAGAGGACCGCCAGCGCGGCGTCGTTGCCCATCGAGGCGACGGGCTCCTCGCCGCGCGTGGCCATCGGCGCGATGATCAGCCGCTGGTCCTCCTGGTTGTAGCCGAAGGCCAGCTGGCGGGAGCGCAGCGGCTCGGTCCGGGGCACGCGGGGCGGGCGCTCGGGCAGGTCCTCGATCCGCACGGTCGACTGCGCGTACCACTGGCCGTAGGGCTGGCGCGTGGCGATCTCGAGCTTGATCTCGCCGTCGTCGACGATCCGGCCCTGCTCGAGGTCGACGAGGAAGAGCTTGCCGGGGTGCAGCCGGCCCTTGCGAATGATGTCCTCGGGCGGCGCCATGAGGACGCCGGTCTCGCTGGCCAGGACGACGTAGCCGTCGCGCGTGAGCATCCACCGTCCGGGGCGCAGGCCATTGCGGTCGAGCGTGGCGCCGACGTAGCGCGCGTCGGTGAACGCGACCGCCGCCGGGCCGTCCCACGGCTCCATCAGGCACGAGTGGTAGTCGTAGAACCCGCGGAGCTCGTCGGGGAGGTCGTCCCGCTGCCGGTAGGCCTCGGGGATCATCATCATCATCGCCTGCGGCAGCGGGCGGCCGGCGAGCGTCAGGAGCTCGAGCACGTTGTCGAACGTCGCCGAGTCCGACACGCCCTCCTGGACCACGGGCATGACCTTCTCGAGGTCGTCGCCGAACAGGTCGGAGGCGATCTGCGACTCGCGGGCGCGCATCCAGTTGACGTTGCCGCGCAGCGTGTTGATCTCCCCGTTGTGGGCGATCATCCGGTAGGGATGGGCGAGCGGCCAGCTCGGGAACGTGTTGGTCGAGAACCGCGAGTGGACGAGCGCCAGCCGGGTCGTCATCCGCGGGTCGTCGAGGTCGCGGAAGTAGCCCCGCAGCTGCGGGGCGGTGAGCATCCCCTTGTAGACCATCGTCCGCGCCGAGCAGCTCGCGAGGTAGAGCTCGCGGCCGGCCTGCTTCTCGACGAGGCGGCGGATGACGTAGAGCTTGCGCTCGAACGCGAGCGCGTCCTCGTCGTGGTCGCGCCCGGCGCCGATGAAGAGCTGGCGGATCACGGGCGCCGCCGCCTTCGCGGTCGCACCCACGTGCGTCTCGTCGACCGGGACGTCGCGCCACCCGAGGACCTTCTGGCCCTCGCCGACGACCGTCTCCTCGAGCACCTTCTCGAGGGCCGCGCGGCGCTCGTCGTCGTGCGGGAGGAAGCAGACCGCGACGCCGTAGGCCCCGGCCGCCGGGAGGTCGGTGGGCGCCACCGCGCGCAGGAACGCGTCGGGCAGCTGGAGCAGGATGCCGGCGCCGTCGCCGGTGTTCGAGTCCGCGCCCTGGGCGCCGCGGTGCTCGAGGTTGGCGAGCGCTACGAGCGCCCGCTCGACCACCCGGTGCGAGTCGCCGTCCAGCTTGGCCACGAACGCGACCCCGCACGAGTCATGCTCGTGTGCGGGGTCGTAGAGGCCGTTGGCCCCCGATGGGCGGTGGTCAGGCATAGACGAGATGCTTGGTGCGGCGTCGAGGGCACGAGAGGGAGCCGCGAAGGGTACCAGCGGCACGGCGCGCTGCCCATGCCCGGACGGGGGGACTTAGTGCCCTCTCACACGAGCGCCGCGGCATGCGGCTCGCCGGCCTCGTCGTGCGCGTCGTCGAGCACCGCCGCGACCCGTTCCGCCAGGCTAGGCCAGGCGTAGCGGGCGGCGACGGACTCTCGTGCGGCGCCGCCGCGCCGGCGGCGCTCCTCGGGGTCCGCGGCGACGGCGTGGAGCGCCGCGGCGAGGCCCTCGAGGTCGTCGGGCTGGACGAGCCAGCCGGTCTCGCCGTCCTCGACGATGTCCGCGGGCCCGTGGTTGTCGACGGCGATCGCCGGCAGGCCGCACGCCATCCCCTCGACGAGCACCTGGCCGAACTGCTCGCGCACCGACGGCAGCACGATGGCGTCGCCCGCGTGCAGGAAGTCGGGCAGCGCCGAGTGCTCGTGCCAGCCGGCGAGGAACACGTTTCGCGCGCCGCTGGCCTCGATCCCCTCGAGCGGATGCTCGCCCTCCCATTCGCCGGGATGGCCGCCCACGAGGACGAGGGACATCGGGGCGCCGACCTCGCTCTGGACGCGCGCGAACGCGCGGACGAGCAGCCCCACCCGCTTGACCGCCGTGAAGCGGCCGACGTAGAGGAAGACCGGGCCCCCCGCGGCGATCGCGCCGAGATCGTCGTCGGTGTAGGTGACACCGCCAGCCTCCATACCCGGAGCCCACCCCGTTGGCACCTCGACGAGGTGGCGCCGCCAGTGGGCGAGGCGCTCCTCGAGGCTCATCGGGGCAGGGGCGAAGCCCCCGGGATCGAACCCGTTGGGGACGACGACGCAGCGCTCGGGGTCGATGTCGAGCAGGTGGGCGGCACGGGCGACGGCGGTCGGCGTCAGCACGAGGAGGCGCGCGCAGGCCTGGGCCCACCGGCGCATGCGCGCGGCCCATCGGTCCGCGTGGTCCCAGCCGCCCGGCGGCCCGTCGGCGATCGCCTCGAGCATCAGCAGCTCGGTCCCGTGCAGGTGCCCGACGACTGGGACGCCGGGGGCGACGCGCGCGGCCGCCTCGTGCAGCGGCGTCAGGTGGTGCAGGTAGAGGAGGTCGGCGTCGAGGGCCCCGGCGTCCACGAGCGCCTCCGCCCACGCGGCGACCTGATGGTCGTAGGTGACGTCGTCGACGGCCGCGAACACGCGATCGGGCGCGCCGGGCCGGTCCTCGTAGGACGGGTGCAGCGGCGGATCCGCCCGGAGCGGGTCCGGGGACCCGAGCGCCGCCGTCATGTCGACGGTCCGTACGTCGAGCCCGTCGAAGAACCGCGTCGCATCACCGGCCCCGGCGACGGACCCGCTGACGACGGTCGCCCTCCACCCGTGGGTGGGCAGTTCCGTCGCGATCGCGCGCAGCGCGTGCGCCGAGCCGCCACGTGGGAAGAACATGAGGCCGGCGACGAGGTTGTTCACAACTTCTCAACATACCCGGAACGCTCAGCGCGACCCGACGTTGACCAGGTCGTCCGGCGGGTACCCGAGGGGTCAGCCCATCGAGAGGAGCCCGACCATGGCCTCGCACACCAAGAGCCAGACGAGGACCACGACCGACCACGAGGAGATCCGCCGCTGGGTCGAGGAGCACGGCGGCCAGCCGGCGATCGTGCGCGACACGCGCGACGGCGGCGGCGGCGTGCTGCGAATCGACTTCCCCGGCGGTGCCGGGCAGGATCGGCTCGAGCCCGTCTCCTGGGACGAGTGGTTCCGGGTCTTCGACGAGAACGACCTCGCCTTCCTCTACCAGGAGCAGAAGGCGGACGGCGAGGACAGCACCTTCTTCAAGCTGGTGTCGCGGGACAGCAGCTAGCTGTCCTGCCCTGAGAGGTTGTGAGCGCGGCTGATGGGAGGTCGGCCGCCGATCGAGCTGTGGGGCCTGCGCTCGTTGTAGTGCGCGAGCCAGTGTGGCAGTGCGTGGTTGCGGGCGTGGTGGTTGCGGTAGCGCAGGCCCTTCGCCCACTCGCGTTCCATCGTCTGGTGGAAGCGCTCGACCTTGCCGTTCCAGCGTGGCGTGTAGGGCGGCGTGACGATCTGCCGGATCCCGTGGGTGGCGAGCAGCTCATGCAGCGAGCGGTTGCGGGTGTAGCTCCAGGCGCCGTCGGTCATCACCCGTCGCGTCTTGATGCCATGGTCGGCGAACCACGCGATGGCGCGCTCGAAGAACGCGGTCGTCGTCGCGGCGCGCTCGTCGTCGAGCAGCTCACCGTAGGCGAGGCGTGAGTGGTCGTCGACGACGGCGTGGAAGTAGTCGTGGCCGAGCGGGTCGCGGACCTCGGCGGCCGTCTTGCTGCGGTCACCGGTCACGGCGTGCCCCGGTCTGGCGAACCGCGGATAGCGCTTGACATCGATGTGCAGCAAGTCACCCGGGCACGGCCACTCATAGCGGCACACCTCACGCCGCGCCGCCCTGGGCGCCCGCGAGCAACCATGCCGGCGCAGGATCGCGTGAACGGTCGAGTGGGCCACACCCGTCTCGCCGGCGATCAACCTTGGACCCCACCCCGTCCGCTCACGCGCAGCCATGACACGCCGCTCGACGATCGGATCGGTGCGCCTCGGCGAGCGACGGGGCCGACTCGAGGCATCCAGCGCCCACCCGCCCGAGGCCCGCTCCTCGACGCTCGCCAGCCGCTCCCTGACCGACCACCGGTGCGCCGTCGCCGGCGCGACGGAGATGCAGGCGGCCGCCTTCCTCTCCGTCGAACCCGCGCGCATCAACCAGACGAGCTCGCGGCGCCCACCCCGTCCGAGCTTCGCGTTAGCGTGAATGCCCATCCGGGCCCTCCTCGGTTGTGAGTCCCTCGCAAGACCCACAGCCTCAGGACGGGCCCGGACGTCCTACTCAGCCGCTCACAACCTGCCTGGGCACGTCAGCTAGCGAGCCTGGAAGACCAGCGCCGTCGAGATCGGGCGGCCGCCCGAGATCGGCGTCTCCCATTCGCCGCGCGGGACGTTGCGCAGGATCCCGCCGGAGACGAGCGACGCCGAGCCGCCGCCGTCGAGGTTGAGCGCGTCGCGCGCGCCGAGCTCGACGAGGAAGCCCGCGAGCTCTCCGAGCGTGAGCCCGGCGTCGGCCGCCGCGCGGCCGTCGGCGACGACCGCCAGCAGCTTGCCGTCGCCGGTGACCCCGAACGCCGTGCGCGGGTAGCGCCCGACGGTGATGTCCGAGTCGAACTGCCCGGCGCCGGCGCTGAACCCCTCGACGTCCTCGCCGTCGCGGATCGCCGCCTCGCCGCCGCGCACGAGCATGGGCCCGGCCTGGAGGAGGTCGCCGCGCGGGAAGGTCGGCAGCTCGGGGCGGCGGGCGATCGCCACGCGCCCGCCGGTGCTGTGCACGCACGCGCGAACGTCGCGCCAGGGCGTGGCGAAGGGCACGGTGCGCCGGACGATGCCGCGGGTCCGGAGCTCGCCGAGCGGCCGCGCCTCCTCGCGGATGAAGAAGCCGCCGACCAGAGCCTCGTCGACCCCGGAGCGCCAGCACCAGCTGACGAGCTGCTCGAGCCGGCGGAGGCGGACGACGCGGACCGCCGTGTCGGTGGCCTCGTAGGTGGCGACGTGGACCGTCGTGGCGGCGCCGTCGGCGAGCCGCACGCGCAGGCGCTCGAGGTTGGCGGGGAGCGCCTGGGGTCGGGCGGGGAGTGCGAAGGAGGAGTGGGCCATCGCTCGGCCACCGTAGGCCGGATCGCGGCTGGAACGGTTGTGGTCCTGTGAAGACACCGCCGTATCGGGTGCGTTACACCGTGTAGGAGAGCGTCGCGACGAACAACTGGCCCAACGTCTTGAGAGACTGCGAGATCATGGATTCGACTCGCCCGGTGCGACTCCTCGCCGCCGGTGGAACCATTGCGATGCGCGGCGAGCACGCGGTCCCGGCGCTCGACGCCGCCGCGCTCCTCGAGGCCGTCCCCGGCCTCGAGCGCTTCGGCCCGATCTCCGCGGAGAGCATCCGCCATCTCCCCGGACCCCATATGGGCCAGGCCGACGCGCTCGCGGTCGCCCGAGCGGCGGCCGCCGCCGCGCACGCCGGCGAGGGCGTCATCGTCACCCACGGCACCGACACGCTCGAGGAGACGGCGTTCCTGTGCGACCTCCTCTACGCCGGCGAGCACCCGATCGTGTTCACCGGCGCGATCCGCCCCGCCTCGGCGACGAGCGCCGACGGCCCCGCCAACCTCCTCGACGCCGGCGCTCTCGCCGCCTCAGCGGAGGCGGCGGGCCTCGGCGTCCTCGTCGCGTTCGCCGGGGAGATCCACGCGGCGCGGTTCGCGCGCAAGGTCGCCTCGACCAGCCCGTGCGCGTTCGGCTCGCCGAACGCGGGCCCGCTCGGCCGCGTCGACGAGGGCCACGTCCGCATCGACACGCGTCCTCCGCGGCGACCGGCGATCGCGCCGGACCGGCTCGACGCACGTGTGCCCATCGCCACCTGCGCGCTCGGAGACGGCGCGGAGACCGTCGATGCGCTCGCCGCGTCCGGCGCCGACGGCCTCGTTGCCGTCCTCTTCGGCGCCGGGCACGTCCACCCGGAGGTGCTCCCAGCGCTCGAACGAGCGGCCGCGACGATGCCGGTGGTCGCCACGGTGCGGCCGGAGCGCGGCCGCGTGCTCCGCGCCACCTACGGCTTCGTCGGGTCGGAGCGCGACGTCCGCGCGGGCTCGATGATCGTCGCCGGCGCGCTCTCCCCGGCGGCCGCGCGCATCAAGCTCCTCGCGTGCCTGGGCGCGGGCTACGGCGGAGACGAGATCCGCGCGGCGTTCGCGGAGGACGATTGACCACGGTCACCGGCACCCTCGTCGCGCTCGACCGCTATCCCGTGAAGTCGCTCGCGGGCGAGTCGCTCCGGACGGCGCGGCTCGACCGGCGCGGGCTCGGCGGCGATCGCACCCATCTCCTCGAGTTCGAGCACAAGAGCGGCTGGAAGCGGCTGAGCGCCCGCGAGGCGCCGCGCATGCTCGAGTGGCGCGCGAGCTACCCGGACCATCCCGACGCGGCGCTCGATCCGGATGACCCTCCGCTCGCCTGGGTCGCCGGCGGCAACGGTGGGGACGGGCGGCGGTGGGACGACCCCGCGCTCCCGCGCGCCCTGTCGGAGTCGCTCGGCCGGCCCGTGCGGCTCGCCCGCGACCTCGGCGGCAGGCCCGACCTTGTCGACTCCGTCCTGCTCACCACCGAGGCCACGCGGCGCGCGGTCGAGGCGTCCCTGGGCCGCCCGGTGGACCTGCGCCGCTTTCGCACCAACTTCCACGTGGTGCTCGACGCCGCGGCGTTCGCCGAGGAGTCGTGGGAGGGCGGGCGCCTGCGGGTCGGCGCGGCCGAGTTCGAGGTCCTGCACCCGTGCGAGCGCTGCGCGATCCCCACCCGCGACCCCGACGACCCGACGGCGCACAAGTGGGGCGAGCTCCTGCGCTGGCTCTTCCGCGAGCACCGCGGCCTGTTCGGCATCAACGCCCGGGCGCTCGGGCCGGCGGAGGTCCGGGTCGGCGACCTGGTGCGAGTGGATTTCACGGACTGATAACGAAACCGCTGCACCTAGCGCCGAAACTGCTTCCGGAAACCCCTACGAGGAGAGACCGGGAGCAACGATGACTTCCCCCATTCAACGGCGCCGCGTGGCCATCTTCGGCGACGACCGCGTGGTCGCCCAGATCATCGCCAACGGAGTCCCCGGCTACGACGTGTGCCGCACCAGCGAGCGTTGCGACCTCGTGCACGGGCTCGGCTCGCCGGTCCGCTTCGGAGGCCAGGATGCCGCGCCCCTGCTGGTGACGGCCGAAGCGCCGGCCCCCGGCATCGTCCGCTGGCATCCCGGCGTCGACCTGCGCCGCTTCAACCCCGGGCGCGCCCGCGGTCACGCCTCGATGCCGGGGGAGGTGAGCGTGCTCCACGTCGGCGAGCGCGCCGACCTCGCGGCCGAGGCCGTCCTCGCCGCCCAGGCCCGCGACGATCGCGTCAGCCTCGTGGACGCCGTCCCTGACGAAGACGACGCTCGCGCGATCGCGCTGGCGCGCGCGGACATCGTGGTCGCGGTCGACGCCCCCGACCGCCTGGTGCTCGAAGCCCAGGCCAGCGGCGTCGCCGTCCTCGCCGCTGGCGGCAGCGACCTCGTCCGCGACGGTCGCACCGGCCGCGAATGCCCGCGCCGGCCGCAGGCCGTGGCCGAGGCGATCGTCGAGCTCGCGGCGGACGCCGCCGAG
>JAOPZQ010000442.1 GCA_025964075.1 Solirubrobacterales bacterium
CGGCGCGAACTCGCCCGCGGCCTCCCACGCCGCTCGCTCGGCCGCGAAGGCGGCGGCCTGCTGCGCCCGGAACGCGGCGATCCCCTCCGCCTCCCGCTCCAGGAACGCGAGATGCTGGGCGAACGCGAACGTGCGCGGCTCGGTCTCCACCTCGAGGCGCCCGGCGGCCATCTCGGCGCGCAGCTCGAGCAGCTCCTCGGCCGAGACCGGATACCAGCGAATGCGGTCGAAGAACCGCAGGAGCCACGGCTCGCCGCCGGCGAACGGGCCCTCGCGGCGCCAGATCGGCACCGTGCGACCGACGAACTGATAGCCGCCCGGTCCCTCCATCCCGTAGATGCAGAGATAGGCGCCGCCGATGCCGACCGCGTTCTCCGGCGTGTAGGTCCGGGCCGGGTTGTACTTCGTCGTCACGAGCCGGTGGCGCGGGTCGAGCGGCGTCGCGACCGGGGCGCCGAGGTAGACGTCGCCGAGGCCGAGGACGAGGTAGTCCGCGTCGAACACGACCCGGCGCACCTCCTCGACGTCGTCGAGGCCGTTGATGCGGCGGATGAACTCGATGTTCCACGGACACCACGGCGCGTCGGGGCGCACGCCCGACTGGTAGCGGGCGATCGCCTCCCGCGTCGACGGGTCGTCCCACGAGAGAGGCAGGCGCACGCTGCGGCTCGGGACGACGAGGTCCTCGGTCGCGGGCAGCTCGGCCTCGAGCGCCCGCACCATCGCCAGCGCCCGCCGGACGGAGAGGACGTCGGGGTCGACGTGGATCTGGAGCGAGCGGATCCCCGGCGTGAGGTCGACGACGCCCGGCGCGCGCTCCCCGCCCAGCCGCTCGGCGAGTGCGTGGACGCGCATCCGCAGGCCGAGGTCGAGCACGGGCGGGCCGTACTCGATCAGGAGGTTGTCGTCGCCGGCGCGGCGGTAGGTGACCGCCGGCGCCGTCGCGGTCGGCTCCTCGCGGGCGAGGACGCCGTCGTCGGCGTCGCCGACGCCGAGGAGCGCCGGCAGTGCGTGGCGCAGCGGCACGGCCTCGCGTTCGGTGACGGCCACGAAGCGCACGGTATCGCCCGGCCGCAGCTGCCCGAGCTTCCATCGCTCCCCGGTCGCCACCGTGGCCGGGCACACGAACCCACCGAGGCTCGGGCCGTCGGGGCCGAGGACGATCGGCACGTCGCCCGTGTAGTCGACCGAGCCGATGCTGTACGGAGTGTCGTGGATGTTCGACGGATGGAGCCCCGCCTCGCCGCCGTCCGGCCGCGCCCACTGCGGCTGCGGCCCGATGAGGCGGATGCCCGTGCGCGCCGAGTTGAAGTGGACTTCCCAGTCGGTCGCGTAGAACGCGGCGATGTCCTCCCGCGTGAAGAACTCCGGCGCCGCGTGGGGGCCCTCCATCGCGGCGACCTTCCACGCGTGCTCCAGCGCGGGCCGCTGGTCCGGCGGCACCCGCCCCGCGACGGGTCCCGCCGGTTCCCCGACCGCGAGCACGTCCCCCTTCCGGAGCCCCCGGCCCTCGTGGCCGCCGAACCGGCCGAGCGTGAACGTCGCGGCGCTCCCCAGGTAGCCCGGAACGACGAGCCCGCCCGCCACGAGCACGTACGCGCGCAGGCCGCGGCCGTTCGCCTTGCCGACGGCGAGGACGCCGCCGGGCGGCACGACGACGGGCTCCCACATCGGCACCGCGTCCCCGTCCAGGGTCACGTGCGACTCGGCGCCGGTGACGCAGACGGTGGCCGCGCCGTCGAACCGGAGCTTGGGGCCGGTCAGCGTGCACTCGAGCCCCGCCGCCCCCTCGGCGTTACCCAGCGCGCGGTTGCCGAGGCGGAACGAGCGGTCGTCCATCGGCCCCGAGGGCGGGACGCCCACGTGCCAGAACCCGAGCCGCCCGGGCCAGTCCTGCACCGTCGTCAGCGTGCCGGCGCGCACGACCTCGATCACGGCGCCGTCAGCGTGATCCGCACCGGCGTCGGGTCGAAGCCGTTGCACGGGTTGTTGACCTGGGGGCAGTTCGAGATCAGCACGAGCGTGTCGATCTCCGCCCGCACGGAGACGGTCAGGCCCGGGGCCGAGATCCCGTCCACGATCCCCAGCGTCCCGTCCGCCTCGACCGGCACGTTCATGAACCAGTTGATGTTGCTCACGAGGTCGCGCTTGCCGAGGCCCCAGCGCGCGCCCTCGGCGAGGAAGTTCTCGACGCAGGCGTGCTGATGCTTCGTGTGGTGGCCGTAGCGGAGCGTGTTCGACTCCTTGCTGCACGCTCCGCCGATCGTGTCGTGGCGCCCGCAGTCGTCGGCGACGATCGTCATCAGCGGCCTGCCCTCGCACGAGCGCAGGACGCTCCCCGTGGTCAGGAAGACGTTCCCCTGCGCGACGATCGTGTCCGGCGCGCTGTAGCGCTCGGCCGTGTCGTGGGCGGCATACAGCAGGCAGTCGACGGCCTGGTTGCCGCCGAGGTCGACGATCGAGAGCACGTGCCCGGCGGGCACCACGCCCGACCACGGCGCTCGGTCGGGCACGACGTCGTCGAGGATCAGCGCCTCGGAGACGGCGGTCATGCGATCCCCCGCGCGGCCGCGTAGCCCTCGGTGTTGAGGAACGCCCGCTCGAGCTCCGGCGTCGCCGACCACAGCTCGTCGCCGGGACGGGTCGGCGAGCCCCGCCACGCGTGCACCTCGAGAAGGGAGCCCGCGGGCTCGGAAAAAGGGGTCTGACCCCTTTTTCCGAGGGGGTGCGGTGCGTTGACGATCAGCGCGATCGCGGGCAGCTCCATCCGCAGCTCGACCTCGCCGCCCGCCCCGGCCGAGCCCAGGAACTCCAGCGTCCCGTCCGCCTCGACCCCCACGCCCTTGAAGAACGACACGCTCGGCGGGACGTCGCGCGGCTCGAGCCCGTGCTTGGCCGCCGCGAGTACGAACAGCGGCCGGGACGACGTGCCGCACAGCGCGTCGTGGTGGCAGGACGTGTCGCGCTGCACGGTGGCGAGCACGCGTCCCTGGTCGGAGAGCAGCGGATGCCCGGAGCCGAGGTAGGCCTGCCACGGGATCTTCACCGTGTCGGCGACGTTCAGGCGCTCCCACGGCTGGTCGGCGTTGTAGAGGAGGACGTGCGCGCAGGCGTCTCCCTCGACGTCGCGAAGCCGGAGCGTCGTGCCGCGCGCCAGGACCATCGACGTGTAGCCGCCGCTGGCCACGGTCTCCGCCCAGGTGAGACCGTCCGGCGCCGGCAGGACCGGCATCGCCGCGGCCGTGGTGCCGGCCTGGGCCCGCGCGTGGTCGCGTGCCCCGTGAGTCGTGTTCGTAGCGCTCATCCGGACGCCTCGGCCAGCGCGAGCTCGGCCGGCGCCATCGCGGGGGCGGTCCGCCGGCGCCGCACGAGGTAGGCGGCGAGACCCGCGACGGCCGTGGCGAGGACGAACAGCACCGCGAACCACTGCAGCCACCAGTCCTTGCCCGCCGGGTCGTAGACGCTCTGCCGCGGCCAGGCGATGTTGATCGTCATCAGCGCCCCGTAGACGACGGCGGCGATGTTGATCGGCACGCCGAGGCGACCGAGCGAGAAGCGCCCCGGCTCCGCAGGCCCCGGCCACGCACCCCGCAGACGCAGGTAGAGCAGCGGCCCGGTGACCATGAGGTAGGCGAGGTAGAGCATCACGATGCAGACGCTCGTGAGCGCCGTGAACACCGAGGCCTTGCCGATGTTCACGGCCATCAGCGCGACGGCGAGGACGCCGACGATGATCGCCGGCAGCACCGGCGTGCCCGTCCGCGGTGAGACCCGCGCGAGGAGCCGCGAGCCCGGCAGGACCCCGTCGCGCGACATCGAGAAGATCATCCGCGTGCCGGCCGTCTGGATCGCCATCGTGCACACGGAGATCGCGATCGCCACGTCGGCGAGCAGCAGCTTGCCCACGGTGCTGCCGAGCTGGCTCGTGAGCACGTACGGGAGGCCGATCGTCCCGAGCTTTCCGTCGGTGAGGCTCGGCGCCGCCATGATCCCGGCGAGCAGCAGCAGCCCGCCGGCGAAGCCGGCGACGACCAGCGCCTTGAGGATCGCCCGCGGCGCCGTGCGCCGCGGCTCGTGCGTCTCCTCGCTCAGCTCGCCCGCGCTGTCGAATCCGACCATCACGTAGGCCGCCATCAGCGCCGAGACGACGAACGCGCCGAGGTAGGAGCCCGGCGCCGCGCCCGTCTGGTGGAGCACCGCGCCCGGGCCGCGCTCGGAGTGCGCGAAGAGCAGGATCAGGAGCAGCGCGATCCCGATCAGCTCGAGCGTCACGCCGATCGTGTTGATCCGCGACATCACCCGGACCCCGAGCACGTTGATCGTCGTCGTCGCGGCGATGAGGATCGCGCCGAGGAGGACCGCGTTCGTGGCGCCGTCGCTCGTGGCGAGCGACGGATCGCTCCCCACGAGCTGGAAGCCCGACCAGATCGTCGGCAGCACGACCTGCAGGGCGATCGCGGCCGCGGACACCGTGACGATCTGGGCGATCATCATCGTCCAGCCGGCGAAGAACCCGTAGGTCGGGTTCGTCAGCCGGCGCGCCCACTGGTAGATGCAGCCGGAGATCGGATACCGGGCGGCGAGCTCGGCGAAGCAGGCGGCGACGAGGAGCTGGCCGCAGAACACGATCGGCCAGGTCCAGAAGAACGCGGCGCCCCCGAAGGAGAAGCCGAAGAAGAAGAGCTGGAAGACCGTCGTGAGGATCGAGATGAACGAGAACCCCGCGGCGAACGAGGCGTAGCTCCCGAGCCGGCGCCGCAGCTGCTGCGCGTAGCCGAAGGAGGCGAGGTCCTGCGCGTCGCGCTGAAGGCCAGCTTCTTGAATGCTCATACCTATGACCATGCACGGCCGGGGCCGTCGTGTCATCGGTACGCGTGTCCAAACCGGGTTGTGCACCCGGTCGAGACCGACGCTACAAGTTGCGCCTGAGCAGGGAGAGCCTCACGGTCGAGTCGTCGACGCTGACCCGCGAGAGCGCGATCCGCTCGTGCTCGCGGGAGAAGTGGGTCTCCAGCAGCTCGATGTAGGGCTCGCCCGGCTCGATGTCCAGCCCCGCGGGGTCGCTCGCCGTGGCCACCCGCGGGATGAACTCCGAGGTCGCGTAGTCCACGGCCGCGACGCCGTTCCCCGCCAGGAAGGCGAACGTCGACTCGGCCTCGCGCACGGCGTCGGGCTCGACGGCGAGCCGCGCGATCGGCACGACGTCGATCACGGTGATCACCGGGTCGCCCCCGGCCCGCAGCAGCCGCTCGACCACGAGCGCCGGCGCACCGGACTCGGCCTCGAGCACCTCGGCGTCCGCCGCCGACAGCGGCTCGACGCGATGACGCTGGGGATCGACGGACGGCACGTGCCCGCACTGCTCGATCAGCTCGGTGAACGGCACGAGCCGGTTGAGCCGCATCGACGTGCGCAGCACGTGGCGGTTGACGAACGTGCCGTGGCGCCGGCGGCGCGAGATCAGGCCGTCGGCGGCGAGGCTCTGGAGCGCGGCCCGCAGCGTCGTGCGGCTGACGCCGAGCCGCTCGGCGAGCTCCGCCTCCGGGGGGAGCCGGCCGGCGGGGAACGTGCCGCCGCGGATCGCCTCGAGCAGCGCGTCGCGCGCGCGCTCGGTCAGGGGCCGGGTCTCGAGACGGTCGAGGTGCGGGTCGGCGGCGGCGATCGGTTCATCGTAGTCCCGACGGTCGCCTCCCTCACCGTTCGCCCGCGCTAGCCCCCAGCGTCCCTGGGGGGTAGCCGCGGCGAAGACTAGGGGCTGACACCCTTGGCCGACTCCCCCGGACCGATGACACTGAGCGGAGAAAGGAGAGCCATCATGGTCACCCCGAGAGTCACCGAGCTACCGCCGACCGAACGCCACCGCAACCGGTACGAGTGGGCGACGTCCTCACAGCGCCAGCTCGTCATCGCGTCGCTGCTGGCGACGAAGAGCGAGAGCGGCAAGCCGGGCAAGCCGCAGGGCTGACGCGTCGATCTGCCCCCGCGCCGCGGTCAGAGTCGCGGGCCGGTACGGCCGAGACCTAGCGCGTCTGCGCCAGCAGCTCCTCGTGCAGCGCGTCGGGCTCCGTGCAGAACAGCGCGTCCGCGGTCGTCGGCGCCACGCGCCAGATGCCGCGGCTGACCTCCTCGTCGAGCTGGCCCGGGGCCCAGCAGCTCAGCCCCAGGAAGAGGCGCGTGCGGACGAGCAGCGGCCGCAGCGTCGCCGGGTCCTCGAGCGTGGCGAGCACGATCCCGATGCGATCGCCGAGCCACGGCCGGGGCCGTGCGAGCTCGGTCGGCACCCCGTCGCGCACGGCGAGCGACTCGACGCCGCCGCGCTCGGAGAACTCGGCCAGCAGCAGGTGCTCCCCGATGACCGGGCCGCCGTAGAAGCAGTCCTCGTCGGGGTCGATCAGCAGCTCGTCGGCGTCCTCGAGCACCTCGGCCGCCGGCACGCCGGCCGGGCGGTTGATCACGAGGCCGAACGTCACACCGTCGTCGTCGCGCTCGAACAGCGCGACGGCCGTGCGGTCGAAATGCTCGTCGCCGTCCATGGCGTAGGTGGAGACGAGCAGCGATCCGACCGGCGGGATCATCGGTCGGCAGCCAGCCCGTAGATCGGGCCGAACTTGCCCTTCAGGTAGGAGATGTAGGGCGCGACGTCGAGCGGGCGGCCCGCGACGCGCTCGATCATCTCCGCCGGCAGGAACTTCCGTCCGTGCCGGTGCAGCCGGTCGCGCAGCCAGTCGCGCAGCGGACCGAACTCGCCGTGCGCGAAGCGGTCGTCGAGGTCGGGCTCCTCGGAGCGCACCGCGGCCCAGATCTGGGCGGCGATGACGTTGCCGAGCGCGTAGGTCGGGAAGTAGCCGATGATGCCCTCGGACCAGTGCACGTCCTGGAGGACGCCCTGCGCTACGTCCGGGACCTCGATCCCCAGGTAGTCGCGCATGCGCTCGTTCCAGATCTCGGGCAGCTCGTCGAGGTCGACCTTGCCCGCGAGCATGTCCTGCTCGAGCTCGAAGCGCAGGATCACGTGGAGGCAGTAGGTCGCCTCGTCCGACTCGACCCGGATCAGCGAGCGCTCGACGCGGTTGACCGCCCGGTAGAGACCGTCGGCGTCGAGATCCCCGAACTTGGCGGGGAACGCCTCCTGCAGCTGCGGGAGCACCCAGCCGGCGAACGGCCGGCCCCGGCCGACGAGGTTCTCCCACATGCGGCTCTGGGACTCGTGGAGGCCCAGCGACGTGCCGCCGCGGAGCGGCGTGCGCTCGAGCGCGGGGTCCGAGCCCGCCTCGTAGAGGCCGTGGCCGCACTCGTGCAGGGCGCCGAAGAACGCGCCCGCCAGATGCGACTCGTCGTAGCGGGTGGTGATGCGGATGTCCTGCGATCCGAGGCCCGTCGCGAACGGATGGACGGCGACGTCGAGGCGCCACCCCGCGGGGTCGAACCCGATGCGCGAGAGCACCCGACGGATCAGCGCCTCCTGGCGCTCGCGGGGGAACGCGCCCGCGCCGTGGAGGCAGCTCGCGTCGACCACGTCGCCCTTGGCGGTGATCGCCGCGACGAACGGCACGAGCTCGGCCTTCAACTGCTCGAAGACGCGCGCGACCTCGCTCGTCTTCATGCCGGGCTCGTAGTCGTCGAGGAGCGCGTCATAGGGATCGTCGACGTCGGGGAAGCAGTCCACGTAGCGGCGCTTCAGCTCGAGCATGTTCGCGAGGTGAGGCTGGAAGATCGCCCAGTCCTTCTGCTTGCGCGCCTCGACCCACGCCTCATGGCCGAGGGCGCCCGCGCGCGCCATCTCGCTGCGGAGCTCGCCGGGAACCCGGACCGCCTTGTCGTAGTCGCGCTTCGACACCCGGACGAGCGACGCGTCGTCGCTCTCCGGGTCCGCCCCGTTCAGGTTGTCCGCCGCCTCGTCGAGGAGCGTGCCGAGCGCCGGGGCGGTCGCGCGCTCGTGGATGATCGTCTCCAGCGTCGCCAGCTCCTCGGCCCGGAGCGCGGCGCCGCGCGGCGGCATCACGACCTGGTAGTCCCAGTGCAGGTTGGCCTGAGCAGTGGCCAGGTCGGTGATCTCGGCCAGCGCGGTCCGGAGCGGTTGGAGGCGGTCGGTGGAGTTCATGCGACCATTCCAGCATGGTGCGACGACCGGGTTCCATCAAGCTGGCGGAGATCGCCGGGATTCGCATCGGGGTGGACGTGAGCTGGTTCTTCGTCCTCTTCCTAGTGATCTACGTGCTTTCGGTGCAGTTCAAGGACATCCTGTCCGCCTCGGACGGTGTCGCCTACCTGACCGCCGTGGCCAGCGCGCTGCTGTTCTTCGGCTCGATCGTGCTGCACGAACTCGGGCACGCGTGGGCGTCGCGGCGCCAGGGCGTCGAGGTCACGCGCATCGACCTGTGGTTCTTCGGCGGCCTCGCGACCCGCTCGCGCGACTCGGCGACGCCGGCCGAGGAGCTCAAGGTCGCGGCGGCGGGGCCCGTCGTGACGCTGCTCGTCGCGGCCGTGTGCCTGGGCCTCGGCTGGGCGCTCGCCGGCGGCTCGAAGATCTGGCACTCGGCGACGCTGAGCGGGGACTCGATCGCGCCGGCGCTCCTCCTGCTCGGCTGGCTCGGGACGATCAACGCGGTCCTGCTCCTCTTCAACCTGCTGCCCGCGCTGCCGCTGGACGGCGGGCGCATCGCGCGCGCCCTGATCTGGAAGCGCACCGGCGACAAGCTCCGCGCCACCCGGGCCGCCGCGCGCCTCGGACAGATCCTCGGGTGGCTCGTCGGCGCTGGGGGGATCCTCCTCGTCGGCCTCGGCGACCTCCAGGGCCTGTGGCTGATCGCGATGGCGTTCTTCTTCGGCCAGGCCTCGCGCGCCGCGGTCGTGCAGTCGGTGTTCACCGAGAAGATCGAGGGCGTCCGCGTCGCCGACATCATGGATCCCGAGCCCGTGAGCGTGCCGGACGACTTCTCGCTCGACCGCGCGCACGACGAGTACTTCCTGCGCTACCGGTGGTCCTCGTTCCCGGTCGTCGACGACCTCGGCCGCTTCGTCGGCCTGATCGGCGAGGACCAGGCTCGCGACGGCGGCACCCTGACCGTCGGCGCCGTGGTCGAGCGCGCCGACGACCGGTCGATCGGCGCGGAGGAGCCGCTCGAGGCGCTGATCGCCTCCGAGCCGCTGCGGCGCTTCGGCTCCCTGATGGCCGTGGATCGCGACGGCACGCTGCGCGGGGTCGTGACGATCGAGCAGCTGCGCCGGGCGCTCGCGAACGCGTTCTCGCCGGGCACGCGCTAGGCACGCGCTAGAACAGAACGCATGCCAATTCCCTCGCGCACTCTGGGCGCCGGCGGCCCGTCCGTCGGCGCCATCGGCCTCGGCTGCATGGGCATGACCTGGGCCTACTCCGCCGAGGATCGCGACGACGCGACCTCGGTCGCCGTCATCCACCGAGCGCTCGAGCTCGGCGTGACGCTCGTCGACACCGCCGACATGTACGGGCCGTACACGAACGAGGAGCTCGTCGGTCGAGCGCTCCGCGACCGCCGCGACGAGGCCGTCCTCGCCACCAAGGTGGGGCTCGTCGTCGAGGAGGGCCCGCCGAGCTACCGCATGGGCCGCGACGGCCGTCCCGAGCACGTCCGCGAGGCCATCGACGCCTCGCTGCGCCGCCTCGGCGTCGACCACGTCGACCTCTACCAGCTCCACCGCGTCGACGAGAAGGTGCCCGTCGAGGAGACCTGGGGCGCGATGGCCGAGGTCGTCGCCGCCGGGAAGGCACGGGCGATCGGCATGAGCGAGGCGAGCGTCGACGAGCTCGACCGCGCGCACGCGATCCACCCGGTCGCCTCGCTGCAGTCCGAGTTCTCGCTGTGGACGCGCGAGCCCCTGGCCGACGTGATCCCGTGGTGCGCCGAGCACGGCGCTGCGTTCATACCGTTCGCCCCGCTCGGCCGCGGCTTCCTCACCGGCCGACTCGCCGCCGGGAGCTTCCAGGACGGCGACTTCCGCACCGGCAACCCGCGCTTCTCCGACGAGGCGATGGCGGCCAACGAGGCGATCGTCGACCGGGTGCGCGCCGTCGCCGAGCGCCACGGCGCCGCGCCGGGCCAGGTCGCGCTCGCCTGGGCGCTCGCCCAGGGAGAGCACGTGATCCCGATCCCGGGCACGAAGCGGATCGCCTACCTCGAGGAGAACTCGGCGGCGGCGAACCTGGCGCTTGCCCCCGAGGACCTCGCGGAGCTCGACGAGGCCCCGGCACCGGTGGGGAACCGGTACTGAACGCCGGTTCCATAGAATCGCCGCCGTGCCCGCTCATGACGTCCTGATCATCGGCGCCGGCCTGGCCGGCCAGCGCGCCGCCCTCGCCGCCGCCTCCGAGGGTGCGACGGTGGGGGTGCTCTCCAAGGTCCATCCCGTGCGCTCCCACTCCGTCGCCGCGGCCGGCGGCATCAACGCCGCGCTCAACCCGGAGGACTCCTGGGAGTCCCACGCGTACGACACCGTCAAGGGGTCGGACTTCCTCGGCGACCAGGACGCGATCGAGATCATGTGCCGCGAGGCGCCGAACGAGCTCCTGCACCTCGAGCACATCGGCGTCACGTTCGCTCGCAACGACTCCGGCCACCTCGGCACGCGCGCGTTCGGCGGCGCCTCCGCCGCCCGCACGTACTACGTGGCGGACATCACCGGCCAGGCGATCCTCCACGTGCTCTACGAGCAGTTGATGAAGCACCACGAGCAGCTCGACCGCTACGAGGAGTGGTTCGTGACGACGCTGCTGCGCGGCGACGACGGCGAATGCGTCGGCTGCGTGGCGCGCGACATCCGCCACGGCAACCTGGAGATCTTCCGCGCCAAGAACGTGATCCTCGCCTCGGGCGGCGCCGGCCAATGCTTCAAGCCGACGACGAACGCCCTGATCTGCACCGGCGACGGGATCGCGCAGGCCTACCAGATCGGCGCGCCGCTGATGGACATGGAGATGATCCAGTACAACCCGACGACGCTGGCGGAGAACGGGTTCCTGATCACCGAGGGCGCCCGCGGCGAGGGCGCGCATCTCTACAACGCCGCCGGCGAGCGCTTCATGGAGAAGTACGCGCCGAACAAGCTCGAGCTGGCCTCGCGCGACGTCGTCTCCCGCGCCGAGCAGACCGAGATCAACGAGGGCCGCGGCTTCCCCGACGGCACGATCGCCCTGGACATCACGAAGGTCCCCCGCAAGCGGGTGCTCGAAGCGCTCCGCGAGATCGTCAACATCGGGCGCGACTTCGCGGGCGTCGACATCACCCGCGAGCCCATCCACATCCGGCCGGGCTGCCACTACATCATGGGCGGGGTCAAGACCGACGTCGACGGCCGGACGCCGATCGAAGGCCTCTACGCGGCCGGCGAGGTCGCGTGCGTCTCCGTCCACGGCGGCAACCGCCTCGGCGCGAACTCGCTGCTCGACACGCTGATCTTCGGCCGCCGCTCGGGCGAGCACGCCGCGCACCGAGCGCGGAGCATCCCCCTCCCCGAGATCCCCGACTCCGTGCTCGACGACGAGCAGCGGAAGCTCGACGCGCTCGTCCGCCGCGAGCGGACCGGCCGCCGCGTCTCCGAGATCCGCGAGGAACTGGGGACGACGATGAACAAGTACGTCGCCGTGTTCCGCGAGGACGAGGGCCTGAATACCGCCCTCGAGGTGGTCAAGCGCCTCCAGGAGGAGGCGAAGACCGCCTACATCGACGACCAGGGCAAGGTCTTCAACCAGGACGTGCTCGCCGCGATCGAGATGGAGTACATGCTCGACTGCGCCGAGTGCATCGTCGTCGCGGCGGAGCACCGGAAGGAGTCGCGCGGGGCGCAGTTCCGCACCGACTTCCCCGAGCGCAACGACGCCGAATGGCTCAAGCACATCGACCTGACACGGAACGGCGCCGGACCGAAGATCTCCTACTCCGAGGTCACGATCACGAAGTGGCAGCCTGAAGAGAGGAAGTACTGATGCCGGAATACACCCTCAGGCTCCGCCGCTACGACCCGGAGTCGGGCGAGGCCGCCTATTGGGAGGACCACACCGTCGAGCTCGAGGGACATCGCTCGGTGCTCGAGGGGATCCTCAAGGTCAAGGCCGACGAGGACGGTTCGATCGGCATCCGCTGCTCCTGCCGCGCCGCGATCTGCGGCTCGTGCGGCGTGCGCATCAACGGCAAGCCGGGGCTCGCGTGCCACACGCACCTCGAGGCTGCGGCCAAGCACGGCGCCGGCACCGGCTGGAACCCGCCCGACGAGGGGCAGGCGACGCCGATCATCGAGGTCGAGCCGATGGGCAACATGCCGGTCGTCAAGGACCTGATCGTCGACATGGACGCCGTCCACTGGAAGAAGGTCCGCCGCGTCACGCCGTGGCTCATCAACAAGGAGCCGATTCCCGAGCGCGAGTACATCGTCCCGCACGAGAACATGGTCGATGTCACGCAGACGATGGCCTGCATCCAGTGCGGCGCCTGCGTGTCGGACTGCCTCTCGATGGAGGTCGACCCCGGGTTCATCGGCCCGGCGGCGCTCGCCAAGGCCTACCGGTTCGTCGGCGACCCGCGCGACGCGCAGCAGAAGGAGCGCCTCGTGGACCTCTCGGAGGATCCGCACGGCATCTACGACTGCACGCATTGCTTCAACTGCATCGACGCGTGCCCGAAGGGCGTCGCCCCGATGAGCCAGATCATGCGGCTGCGGCGCGTCGCGAGCGCCGATTACGAGATCGAGGACCGCAACAACGGCTACCGCCACGAGCACGCGTTCGTCGACAACATCCGCAAGAACGGCCTGCTGCACGAGGCCGACCTGCTGCCCGACTCCTACGGCGGGAAGTTCCACCCGCGCGCAGCGCCGGAGCTGATCAGCTCCCTGCCGGTGATCACGAAGGCGCTCGTGCGCCGCAAGGTGACGCCGACCGGCGCCCTGCTCCACAAGCACCGCAAGGAGTACAAGGGCCTGCGCGAGTACTTCGACACGATCGAGAAGCACGAGAAGCGCTACGAGCTGAACCTGTACATCTCGGGCTACGAGGACGACGCCGAGGGCGCCGAGACGGCTCCCGAGGTGGGCGTCGCCGGTTCGAGCGGGCAGCCCTCCGCTCCCGGCGCGGACCCACACAAGTCCGACCCCAGCGAAGGCGGTGGCGTATGAAGGTCGCCTACTGGCCCGGTTGTGTGAGCCGCGGCTTCACCCCGGAGCTCCACGGCTCGATGGCGGCGGTCGCCCCGCTCCTCGACATCGAGCTGATCGAGCTCGACCGCGCCGCGTGCTGCGGCGCCGGGGTCATCGCCGAGCACAACCAGGAGCTGGCGGACACGCTGAACGCGCGCACGTTCGCCCTCGCCCAGCAGACCGACGGCGAGCTGATGATGAACATCTGCTCGACCTGCCAGGGCGCGCAGTCCGAGTGCCAGGAGCGGCTCGACGCGAACACCGAGTACCGGCAGCACATCAACGAGCACCTGACCGGCGAGGGGCTCTCCTACGAGCGCGGGATCACGAACAAGAACTTCCTCTGGCTGCTCGTCGAGGAGATCGGTCTCGACGAGCTCCGCAACCGCGTCAGGCGTCCGCTCTCGGGGCTCAAGGTCGGGCCGTTCTACGGCTGCTACATCGTGCGGCCCACGCCGCGCCTGGGGATCGACGAGGAGCATCCCCGCGACCGCTACCTGCACCAGGTGATCGAGGCGCTCGGCGGCACCGTCATCGACTACGCCGGCGTCTACAAGTGCTGCGGCTTCCCGATCATCACGATGAACAAGGAGGCCTCGCTGAAGATGGCCGGCCGCCATCTCGGCGACGCTCTCGACGCCGAGGCGGACTGCCTCGTTGTCCCTTGCCCGCTCTGCCACCTGAACCTCGACCTCCAGCAGCCGCTGGCCGAGAAGACGGCGGGCCGCGAGCTCGGAATGCCGGTCCTGCACCTCCCCCAGCTCGTCGGCCTGGCGCTCGGCCTCGAGCCCAAGGACCTGGGCATGGGCCGTCACGTCGTCAAGCCGACGTCCGTCATCGACTGGTCGACGGCGGTCGTCGCGGGGGCGCCGGCATAGCTGAAGCGCTTCCCGAGCACGTTCGCCGCAACCGCGCGGCGTGGGACAGAGAGGCCGAGCGCTACGTCGAGCCCGGCCGGGTCAACTGGGCGGCCGAGGAGCCGCACTGGGGCGTCTGGAGCGTGCCGGAGGCGGACGTCGGGATGCTCGCGGGCATCGAGCTCGACGGCCTCGACACGATCGAGCTCGGCTGCGGCACCGGCTACGTCTCCGCGTGGCTGGCGCGCCGGGGTGCGCGACCGGTGGGCATCGACAACTCCGAGGTCCAGCTGGCCACGGCGCGCGAGCTCCAGCGCCAGCACGGGATCGAGTTCCCGCTGATCCACGGCAACGCCGAGGCGACGGGGCTCCCCGACGCGAGCTTCGACCTCGCGATCAGCGAGTACGGCGCGAGCATCTGGTGCGACCCCTACGAGTGGATCCCCGAGGCGGCGCGGCTGCTCCGGCCCGGCGGGCGCCTCGTCTTCCTCGTCAACAGCGTCCTCGCGATGCTCTGCATGCCGGCCGACGAAAGCGAGCAGGTCGGGGAGCGACTCCTGCGACCGCTGTTCGGCATCCACCGCTTCGAGTGGCCCGACGAGGAGTCGGTCGAGTTCCACCTGAGCCACGGCGACCAGCTCCGCCTCCTGCGCCGCGAGGGCTTGGAGGTCGAGGACCTGATCGAGGTCCGGCCGCCGGAGGACGCGAGCACCCACTACCCGTGGATCGGACTCGAGTGGTCGCGCCGCTGGCCGTGCGAGGAGATCTGGAAGGCGCGCAAGCGCCCCTGAAACGAGGAAGAGGGCCCGAAGGCCCTCTCTCTCAGGCGTACCCCTAGTCCGCCCCTACAAGTTCGTGTCGGACATGGTGCCCCAGCGCCGAGTCGCTGTCGTCACCTGGCAAGGGTGAACTTCGGGGGATCCGCGGGGGAGGCGACGGGGGAGGCACGACTCACCCGTCGGGCCGGATCTGCCGATAGGATCGCGATGATCGGCAGCGCGCCCATCACCCTCGTACTCGCCCGCTTCGAGGATCTGATCGCTCGCGGTCTGCGGGCGCTGATCGCCGAGGATCCGTACATGGACGTCGTCGCGAGCGACGTGCCGCACGACCGGCTCACCGATGTGCTCGCCGAGCACGGTCCGCGCGTCGCCGTCCTCAACTTCGGCTCGCTGCGGAGCCCGATCGAGCTCCAGACGCTGAGCGGCGCGCACGGGGCGACCCGCCTCGTCGTCCTTGCGAGCCGGCCCACGCCGGGCGAGTGCAACCAGATGCTCGCGTTCGGCGCGACCGCGTGCCTGTCCAAGGACACCGAGGCGCGGGACGTCCTCAACGCGATCCACCTCGCCTCTCGCGGGCTGCACGTCCTGCCGCGCTCACGCCAGGAGCTCGGCCCCGTGGACGCGCTCGGGCCGGAGCTGCTCACGCCCCGCGAAGCCGACGTCCTCGAGCTCCTCCAGCGCGGGCGCAGCAACGCCGAGATCGCGGCCGCGCTCACCGTCGGAATCGAGACCGTCCGCACCCACGCGCGTAACATCTACCGCAAGCTGGGCGTACGTACGCGGCGGGAGCTCGTCGGGCTGACGCATCGGGCCCCGACGAGGCGCTAGCGTTCGCCGCGACAGCGGAAAGGTGATGCATGGCAGAGGTCAGGGGGGTCGGAGGCGTCAGCTTCGCGCGTGACGCCCGAGACGTCGAGCATTTCATCGCGGGCGACTCGCTCAGGGGCATCGCGTCGGTGGGCGTCGTGTTCGCGCACGTGTCGCTCGCGGCCGGCGCGCTGGGCGCCCTCGGATCGTTCCCGCTGAAGATGACGAACACGTTCGACGTCGGCGTGTACGTGTTCTTCGTGCTCTCGGGCTATCTCCTCGGCCGTCCGTACGTGACCGCGTTCATCGGGGGACGGGACCTCCCGAGGGTGGGCCGGTACTTCCGCAACCGCGCGCTCCGGATCCTCCCGGCGTTCTGGGTCGCGTGGCTCGCCACGCTCGTCATCCTCGGGACCTCGGGCAGCTCGATCGGCCGCGTGCTCGCCGTCCCGCTGTTCGTGCAGACCTACTTCCCCAGCCACTTCGCCGTGACGATCGTGCAGGCGTGGACGCTCGGCGTCGAGGTCGCCTTCTACGTCCTGCTGCCGCTGCTCGGCGCCGGCCTCGCGTTCGGTTGGGGCCGGCGCGGCACGCCGGCGCAGCGCTTCTGGGTCGTGATCGGCATCTGCGTCGTGATCGCCGCGATCACGTTCAAGCTGCACACCGGCACGAGCAAGGTCGACTACAACGCCCAGCACCGCCCGCTAGCGCTGCTGTTCGGGTTCACCCCCGGCCTCGCGCTCGCGGCCGTCTCGGCGTTCGCCCCGCGCTGGCTGCAGGCGCGCCCCCAGATCGGGCGGCTGATGTCGAACCTCTTCTACGCCGTCTTCGGCCTCGGCCTCGTCCTCTACGTGGCGACGGCGAACCACTGGGGCCCGAGCCGCCACGCTGCGCTCGCGGCGCCGCTGGCCGGCCTGGTCGTCGCCGCGGCGCTCGTCCGTCAGTGGACCGACGGGCACTGCACGCGCGTGCTCGACAACCCGGTGAGCAACTGGCTGGGCAAGCGCTCCTACTCGTTCTACATGTTCCACTACCTCGTGCTGCGCCTGATCGTGGACCACATCTACAGCCACCGCGGCAAGGGACCGCTGGTCGTCATGTTCCTGATCGAGATGGCGATCATGGTCCCCGTCGCCTGGGCCGGCTACCAGTGGATCGAGCGCCCGTTCATCGTCCGCCGCGCTCCGTGGCGGCGCGCCCCCGCGCCGGCGGTCGAGCCCGAGCCGGCGCCCGCCCCCAGCGTCGCGACGGCGGGTTAGACGGCGCCCTCGACGGGCGCCGGCTCCAGGGCCGCGGCGCCCGGCGCCGTGGCCGGGCCGGCGGCCGCCTCGGCCACGGCCGGTTGACGGCGCCAGCCCTTGCGCAGGCGCAGGAACGGCTGCTCGACGAAGCGGTAGCTGATGCCGCCGAGCACGTACGACGCGCCGATCACGAGGACGCTGTCGCCGAGCAACGGGAGGACCGTGTCGGGCGTGCCCAGCCAGCCCAGGGCCTTGTGGCCGATGGCGACGTGGAGGAGGTAGATCGAGTAGCTCCGAACCCCGACCCAGTGCAGCAGGGCGTTGTCGAAGAGCCGGCTGCACGTGCCGTCGCACCACTGCCGCAGCAACGGGCCGCCGATCAGGAAGCCGGCGAAGAGGCCGCCCAGGATCGCCCGGGTGACCGGCGCGCCGTCGAGCAGGTAGTTGGCGCTGAGCAGGAAGGTCGCCGCGGCGCCCAGGAGCATGATCCGCTCGATCCAGCGCCCGTTCGTCCGCCCCCAGAGGCGCTCGGGCAGGACGCATGACAGCGCCGCCAGGATGATGCCGGGGCAGAAGGCGAAGGCGATGCGCGGAAACAGGCGGATCGCGTTGCTGTCCGGGTTCATGCCCGAGCGCATGGCCACGCTCGCGGCGAACACGATCGCGGCGCCGGCGATCACCACCGCGACGCGGCCCTCCCGCGTGCCGCGCTTGCCGCCAAGGCGGACGAGCAGCCAGCAGAGGAGCGGCACCGCAAGGTAGAAGAGCGCCTCGTCGTCGACCGTCCACGCCTGCACGATCTTCTCCGAGAACAGGCTCGGGAAGTACAGCTGGGTGAGGGTGGGGACGGCGAGCACCTGCTTGGGCGACGCGCCCTCGGCTCCGAACAGCACGAGGGTCACGACCGAGGCGAGCGCCAGGGCGGGGAGGATCCGCAGCAGCCGGTTACGCAGGTATGGGGGCAGGCTCGGC
This sequence comes from Solirubrobacterales bacterium, assembly GCA_025964075.1. Classification (GTDB taxonomy): domain Bacteria; phylum Actinomycetota; class Thermoleophilia; order Solirubrobacterales; family Solirubrobacteraceae; genus JAOPZQ01. The sequence goes on from JAOPZQ010000442.1 coordinate 17,824, forward strand.
AGCGGTGTGCCGTTGAGGAAGGCGGAGACGAAGGGCCGGGCGATCAGGTAGCCGGAGAGCGCCAGGAACACCCAGAGGGAGTTGTCCAGCGCCCCCAGCACGCGGATCGGCCAGCGGTTGACGTCCCCGAGGATGGTGTCCCCCCACAGCCCCGTGAACACCGTCGAGAACGCGCAGACGTGGAAGACGATCACGCTGGTCGACGAGAGGCCCCGGAGCGGATCGCCCGCGATGAAGCGGCCCTGGACGGGACCGGTTTCCCTTGCCATCGGGCGATCCTACGGCAGCCCGCGGCGCGCGTGCGTCATTCCGCGCAGTCCGGGCAGAGCCCGGTGAGCACCACCTGCATCCCGTCCGGCCGCGCGCCCGCGGCGCGGGCCGCGGCGACGAGAGGCTCGGCGTCGAGCGCCCCGTCCACGTCGATCACGCGGCCGCAGTCGCGGCACGCGAGGTGGTGATGCTCCTCGACGCGCGGGTCGTACAGGGTCGCGCCGCTGGGCGTCATCACGCGCCGCACGGCGCCGAGCTCCTCGAGCAGGTCGAGCGTGGCGTAGACGGTCGGGAGCGACAGGTTCGGCAATCGCTGCTCGGCCGCGCGCAGGATCTCCTCCGCTGCTACGTGCCGGTCCAGCTCCCCGAGGATGCGCTGGAGGACGAGCCGCTGCGACGTCACGCGCCGGCCGCGCTCGCGGAGTCGTGCGATGAGATCGGTCTCGGAGAGCGTCGCTGGCATCTTGACAACAGTGTAGCTGTTGTTAGGGAGACCTTATTCTAACTGGCTTGCTATAACTTCGGCGGTGAACGCTCAGGCCCGTTCTCTCGTGCACCGGTGGCGCCACGCCGAGCGCGAGGTGCGCGTCCTCCAGGTGATCCAGCCCGCGCTGGTGGGCCTCATCGACGGGACGCTGTCCACGCTCGCGCCGATCTTCGCCTCTGCCTACATCGGCGGCTCGCGCGCCGCACTGCTCGTCGGGCTCGCCACGGCGCTCGGCGCCGGGATCAGCATGGGCCTCTCCGAGGGCCTGTCCGACGACGGGACGGTCACCGGCCGCGGCAACGCCGCGATCCGCGGCGTGATCACGGGAGGCGCGACGTTCCTCGGCGGCGCCGGCCACTCGCTGCCGTTCTTGATCTCGAACGTCTCGACGGCGCTGACCGTCGCCTATGCCGTCGTCGCCGCCGAGCTCGTGATCATCGCCGAGGTCCGCTACCGGTTCCTCAGCGTCTCGCGGGCGCGATCGCTCATCCAGGTCACGCTGGGCGGCGCGCTGATCGCCGGGGTCGGCTTCCTGGTCGGGCACGCCTAAGAGGCGGCGGGCGCCGGCCGCACCGGAGCCCGAACCACGACGCCTCGAAGGGGTGTGTGGTGAGTTCCGGCCGGATAGCGGGACGTCCCGCGGGCACGCCGGCCGGCCGATCCCCCTCCCTCGTGGCCGCCGCCAGCCCGCGGCGCGACGCCTAGCCGGCCGGAGCCGGCCGCAC
>JAOPZQ010000445.1 GCA_025964075.1 Solirubrobacterales bacterium
GACCGGCGTCGCCCGCCGCGGCCACGGCCTGTCCTCGCTGCGCCGGAGCCTCGAGGCGCACGGCGGGCGCCTGCGGGTGCGCCGCGGGTCGGCGGGCGGCACGACGGTCACGGCCAGCGTTCCGGTCTGACTGGCGCTTCTTGGGCTTGCGCGCCGGCGCGGTCGGCACGGGCGGGCGGGCAGGACCACCCCCCGGAAGCCTATTTCACTCGCTGCGTGGGCTCGGTATCTGCCCTCTTACCTTGAGCTTCCGGGGTGCGGCCCTACCCGCCCGCCCCGGCCCGGGCCGGGTTACCGCAATCTGCTGCGTCAACGACTGCTCGCAGCCCGGTGGGACCTCTTGGGACCGCCGTGAGCCGGCGCCGCCCTACGCCTCGACGAGGCCGAGGATCGTCTGGGGGCGAACGCCGTCGATCTTCATCGCGTCTGCCGCAGCGTCGGTCTTGAGTGCCTCCTCCCACGTAGCGACGTCGGGGACTTCCACGATCAGCCCGACCCGGTTCGATCCCGCCGGGTCCCTGAACGTGCGCGCCGTCATTCCCAGTGGCCCGAACAGCTCCTCTCGCTTCGGTGAAGCGAGCCAGTGGTCGACGTCGTCGACCTCGTGGAACACGAGCAGCGTCTCCATCGTCTTCTCCTTCCCACAGCGCGAGGCTGTGTGCGTCGCGGGCGTGGCGCTCCGCGACGACCGTAACCGGTGCCGCGCGGGCCCGCCACCGCCTTCTTGGGGGTCAGCGGCCGCTCGAAAGAAGATCGAGAACGCCACCGGCGTGGCGCCCGACCGGAGCTGACGACCTCGACCTGCTGTAGTCGGGTCGGGCAACCAAGAGCTGGGAAGCTAGCCCGCGGGCGCGTTCGAGTTGAAGATGTCCAGCACGATCTTCGTCGAGCCGTCGGGCTGGGTCTCGTGCACGACGACGTACTTGCCCACGTCGCGCACGGCATCTGCCCCCTCGGGCTCGATGCCCAAGGTGTAACGGCCGTACTCGATCGTGACGTCCCCGGCCTCGCGGACATCGATCGGCTCGATGTCCAGCGAGCGGACACCCATATCCAGGAGCCCCTCCATTGCGGCCCGGATCGCAGCGCGTCCCTCGCACGGCTCCATGTTGGGCGGCAAGAACCGGCCGTCCTCGTGATAGAGACTGGCGAGACCCGCAACGTCCCGGTTGGCGACGCCGTCGTGAAACGCCTGCGCCACCACGTTGACCTCGGCAACGGTCATCGGTCCCTCCTGTTTTGTGTGCGCATCGAGAAGATGCGCGATGCCGATCGGCCCAATCCTATGAGCAGCGGTCGGCCTCGGTCAAACGCAGGGAGTCCTAGGCTGTTGGGATGCAGATTGAGGACGGAAAGCTCCGCTTTGGCATCCACGCTGGTCAGCAGCACGCCACGTTCGACGAGTACCTGGCGCTGTGGCGGTTGGCCGAGGAGGTCGAGCTCGACTGGGCGTCGGTGTTCGACCACTTCCTGCCCATCCAGTCGGATCCCACCGGCCCCTGCTTCGAGGGCCTGACGCTCCTGGCGGCGATGGCCGCCCACACGACGCGGCTGCGCTGTGGAGTCATCGTGACCGGGGTGACGTATCGCAACCCGGCGGTGCTGGCGAAGATGGCGGCGACGATCGATCACGTCTCGGGCGGCCGCATGGACCTGGGCATCGGCGCGGCGTGGTACGCGGATGAGCACGAGCAGTACGGCATCCCGTTCCCGCCCATCGGCGTGCGGATGGACATGCTCGACGACGCGTGCCGGATCATCCGGGCGCTGTGGACGCAGGAGCGCGCAACGGTCGAGGGGCTGCAGTTCGCCGTGCGGGGCGCGCTGGCCGAGCCGAAGCCGCTGCAGGATCCGATGCCCCTGTGGGTCGGCGGCTCGGGAGAGAAGCGCACGCTCCGGATCGTCGCCGAGCACGCTGACGGCTGGAACACGTTCCACGGCGACCCGGCCGAATACCGACACAAGCTCGACGTGCTCGCACGCCACTGCGCGGACGTGGGCCGCGACCCGGGCGACATCCGCAAGCAGGTCGTGGTGCGGGCGATCCTCGACGACAGCGAAGCCGGGGCGCGCGAGCGCCTGGCCGCCGTGGCCGACCGCGCCGGCGTGGCGCCCGAGCAGCTCGCGGAGGGCATGATCGTCGGCACTCCGGAGCTGTGCGCGGAGCGGCTCGCCGCCCACCGAGACATGGGCGTCGGTGACTTTCTCCTCCTCGCGCGGCCGCCCGCCGACCCCCGCACGATCGAGCTCTTCGCCCGCGACGTCGCCCCGGCGATGAGGTGACTCCCGGCCGCCGAGTGGGCACTCGCGGCGGCCGGGTCCGGCAGCAGCCTGCCGGCGGCGCCATACAGAAGTCTTAGCCGCGGCGCACGTTTCGCTCACGCGCTCGCGCGAAGCTCCTGATTGCAGCATCAGCAGAAGCGCAGCCGATTCGAGTGATGTGAGGCGTGATGTATCTCTCCCGCAAGAGCTTGTTCTCCGTGACGCTCGCCGTAGCGCTGTTCGGCACGCCGGCCGCCGCGGCGGTCCACGCACCCGGGGTGCCCGGCGTCGTGAGTCAGCCGCCGGTCGTCCAGTTCGCGACCCTGCCCCGGCGGGTGCGGCCGCGCCGCCGCGTCCGTCGCGCGAAGGTGCGCGTGATCGCGTGGTGGGCCCGCCCCCGGATGCGTGGCGCCGCGGAGAGGGTCCGCTCGGGGCGCGCGAGTGTCCAGCCACGGCTTCCGCCTCATGAGTCGTTTGCGCGCGGGCCGCCGCGACCGTCGGGTCGTTGATCTCGAGGCGGGGCGGCTGGGAGCCGTCCCGCTTCGTCTGTGTCCGGCCCCGGATGGGGAGGCGCGGCTATTCGGACAGCGCCCGTAGCCGACGTTCGAGCTCGGCGCGCTCGACCGCGTTGGCGCTCAGCGCGATCGCCTGGTCGTAGGCCCGGGCAGCGCCCGGGAGGTCGCCGGCGCGGCGGAGCAGCTCGGCGTGGGTGGCGTGCAGTGGCTGATAGCGCTCGAGCGCGGGGTCGTCGAGCAGGGGAGTGAGGAGCTCGAGGCCGGCTTCGGGCCCGGAGGCGAAGCCGACGGCGGCGGCGCGGTTGAGCTCGACGACCGCCGACGGACCGAGCTGGGCGAGTGCGCCGTAGAGCTCCGCGATCTGCGCCCAGTCGGTCGCGTCGGCGTCGGAGGCCTGGATGTGCAGGGCGGTGATCGCCGCCTGCAGCTGGTACTGACCCGGACGCCTCAGCCGCACCGCTCGCTCGAGGGCCCGCAGCCCCTCGGCGATCCGGGCCCGGTCCCAGAGCGAGCGGTCCTGCTCCTCCAACCGCACGTAGCGTCCCTCGCCGTCGACGCGCGCGGCCCGACGCGCGTCGTGCAGCAGCATCAGCCCCAGCAGCCCCCACACCTCGGCGTCGTCGGGCATCAGGTCGCGCAGGAGCAGGCCGAGGCGGATCGCCTCGCTGCACAGCTCGCCCCGCACGAGTCGCTCGCCCGCCGTGGCCGAATAGCCCTCGTTGAAGATCAGGTAGACGACGCGCAGGACTCCGCGCAGGCGGTCGGGGAGCTCCTCGTCGTCCGGCACGCGGTAGGGGATGTGGGCGTCGGCGATCTTGCGCTTGGCACGCACGATCCGCTTGCCCATCGTCGGCTCGGAGACCAGGAACGCGCGCGCGATCTCTCCCGTCGTCAGGCCGCCGAGGGCGCGCAGCGTCAGCGCCACCCGCGCCGGCAGATCGAGCGCCGGGTGACAGCAGGTGAAG
>JAOPZQ010000451.1 GCA_025964075.1 Solirubrobacterales bacterium
AAGGCTTCCCGGACGGCCTCTTCGGAAACGGCTAGGGCAGCCGCGTCTCGCAGTGCGTGCTCGACAGGATCTCCGGCCGGGGCGAGGTGTCCCGGCGGTCGGCGATCAGCCGGTCGGCCCCGGCGCCGCAGTCGACCATGTCCGTCGAGCCGTTGAGCGTCTCGATCAGGTCGTCGCCGGGCCCGCCGTCCACCTGCATGCCGAAGCCCCGGAGCGGCCGGGGGCCGGTCAGCTGAGCGCCCACGACGAGCGTGTCGTTGCCGGGGCCGCCGTCGATCGTCGCCGTGCGCCCGCTGCCGCCGTTCTCGCTCGCGAGCAGCGCCGCCACGAGGTCGTCTCCGCCGCCCGCGTGCACGAACCAGAGCGGCTGGTTCGAGAGGGAGGCGGCGACGAGCCGATCGGGCCGGTTGCCGAGGTTCGCGTAGAACGCGTCGATCGCACCGCTCGTGACGTGGCACGTCGCGATGGTCCCCAGGAAGATCGTGCACGGCCGGCGTCCGCCGCGCGAGGTCGTCCTCAGCGTCCCCGACAGGTCGGTGACGATCAGCGACGCCGGCCTGAATGCCGGCGCGGCGGGCTCGGAGCCGAGCACGACCGCGTCGACCTGCTCGTTCGCGCCGCCCGTGAGCACCACCGCGGCGCCGGAGAACGGTCCTCCGGAGGAGCCGCCCGGGGCGATCGAGACCTCGGCGGCGCGCGCCGGGCATGCCGCCGCGAGCACCACCGCGACCACGCTCAAGCCCCCGACCCCTGCACGCCTCCGCACAACGAGCGAGCGTACTGCCGACCGGGTTCCGCGGTCAAACGCGCACGCGGGCGCCGTCCGCATCGAACAGCGGCTCGCGCGCGACCTCGCCCGGGATCCAGCGGCCGAAGATCTCGACCTGGACCTCGGTGCCCGGCTCCGTGCCCTCGGGCGGGAGGTAGCCGTAGGCGATCGACGCGCCGACCGTGTAGCCATAGCCGCCCGTCGTGACGCGGCCGACGACCTCGCCGCCCACGCGGACCGGCTCGTTGCCGAGGGCGACCGACCGGGGGTCCGACAGCGTGAGGCAGCGCAGGCGCGTGTGCACGGGCCGCTCGACCGCGTCGCGCCCGACGAAGTCCTTGTCGAGCTTCACGCAGAAGCCGAGGCCGGCCTCGTACGGCGTCTCGTCGGGCGTGATGTCGGCGCCCCAGACGCGATAGCCCTTCTCCAGGCGGAGGGAGTCGATCGCGCGATAGCCGCCCCCGACGAGGCCATGCGGCGCGCCGGCCTCCCACAGGGCGCGCCACAGTCCGAGCCCGTACTCGGTCGGGCAGTAGAGCTCCCAGCCCAGCTCGCCGACGTAGGTGACTCGGAGCGCGCGCACCGGGACGTCGCCGACGGTGATCTCGCGGAGGGACATGTACGGGAAGGCGTCGTTCGAGAGGTCCTGCGGAGTCAGCGGCGCGAGGATGTCGCGCGCCCGCGGGCCCCAGATGCCGAAGCACGACCACGCCGAGGTGACGTCGGAGACGGTCACGCCGCCCTCGGGCGGCAGGTGCCGGCGGATCCACTCGCGGTCGTGGTTGCCGAACGCGGTCCCGGTGACGATCGAGAAGCGCTCCTCGCCGAGCCGCGCGACCGTGAAGTCGCATTCGATGCCGCCGCGCGAGTTGAGCATCTGCGTGTAGGTGATCTGGCCGACGCCGCGGGCCACGCGGTTGTCGCACAGCCGCTCGAGGAACTCCGCCGCGCCCGGGCCTTCGATCTCGAGCTTCGCGAACGAGGACTCGTCGTAGATGGCGGCGGCCTCGCGCGTGGCGCGGTGCTCGGCCCCGATCGCCGGCGACCAGTGCTCGCCGGCCCAGCCGCGCGGGCGCAGGGACTCGTCGCCCGCGGCGGCGTTGGCGTCGTACCAGTTTACGCGCTCCCAGCCGGACTTCTCGCCGAACGCCGCGCCGTGCTCGCGGTGCCACGCGTTCGCCGACGACATCCGCAGCGGCCGGCCGCCGAGCCGCTCGTGGTTCGGGTAGCGGATGTCGTAGTAGGTCTCGTAGGTCTCGCGGATGCGCTTGAGCGTGTAGGCGGGCGAGCGGTACTGGGCGCCGAAGCGGCGGACGTCCATCTCCCATACGTCGAGGCTCGGCTCGCCGGCGACGATCCACTCGGCCATCACCTTCCCGATCCCGCCCGCGCCCGCGAGCCCGTGCGCGCAGAACCCCGCGGCGACGAACAACCCCGCGACCTCGGTCTCGCCGAGGCAGAACTCGTTGTCGGGCGTGAACGCCTCCGGCCCGTTGATCAGCTTCGTGACGGTGATCTCGTCCATCGCCGGCACCCGCCGCTTCGCGTTCTCGACGATCTCCCCGAAGCGGTCCCAGTCCTCCTCGAGCAGCCGGCCGTTGAAGTCCGGCGGGATCGCGTCGAACCCGCCGTCCGGCAGGAACGCCGGCGCGCTCGGGCGCTCGTAGCCGCCCATGATCAGGCCGCCGCCCTCCTCGCGGAAGTAGATGAGGAGGTCCGGATCGCGCAGCGTCGGCAGGTGCTCGCCGCCCCGCTCGCGGAACGGCTGCGTCACCAGGTACTCGTGCGACATCGGCACGACCGGCACGCGGACATCGGCCATGCGTCCGATCTCGGCCGCGTACATGCCGCCGGCGTTGACGACCACCTCGGCCTCGATCGTGCCGCGCTCCGTGTGCACCCGGCGCACGCGGCCGCGCTCGACGTCGATCCCGGTCACCCGGGTGTTCGTATGGATGTCGCACCCGCCCTTCCGCGCGCCGTCGGCGAGCGCGTAGGTGAGCTGCGACGGATCCAGGTAGCCGTCGGTCGGCAGCCACGCGGCGCCGAGGACGCCCTCCGTCGACATCAGCGGGAACCGGTCCGCCGCGTCCTGCGGCGAGATCAGCTCGAGCGGCAGGCCGAACGTCTTCGCCCAGCCGGCCTGCCGGCGGAGCTCCTCCATCCGCGCCTCGGTCGAGGCGAGCCGCAGTCCGCCGCACTCGACCCACCCGGGGTCGAACTCGGTCTCGGCCGCGAGCCGGCGGTAGAGCTCGACCGAGTACATCATCATCCGCGTCAGGGAGACCGACCCGCGCAGCTGGCCGACGAGCCCGGCCGAGTGGAACGTCGAGCCCGACGTGAGCTGGCTGCGCTCGAGCAGCACGACGTCGTCCTCGCCCAGCTGGGCGAGGTGGTAGGCGATCGAGGTGCCGCCGACGCCGCCGCCGACGATCACGCACCGCGCGCTCGCCGGGAGGTCACGCTGCCGCGGCACGCAGCCAGTCGCAGTAGTCGGGGTGGGCCGCGGTCTCGCGCAGGCGCGCGAAGTGCTCGTCGGCGTAGCCGGCGTAGTCGAAGTCGAGCGTCGAGACGGCGCTCTGCACGACGCCCCACATCGCCTCGCGGAAGTCGGACATCAGGCGCATGAGCGAGAGCGCGGCGCGGCGGCGCGGGCTCGGCGGCTCGCCGAAGTAGGCGGCGAGCAGGCGCTCGTCGTCGTCGGCGGCGAAGCCGTTGTTGATCGAGAGGTTGCCGAGGTCGAAGAACCGGTGGCCCATCCCGGCGTACTCCCAGTCGACGATCCGCAGGCGACCGCCGGCCTCCTCGAGGAAGTTCGACGTCAGGAGGTCGGCGTGGATCGGGACCGGCGCGTGGTCGGGCCCCGTGAGGACCGCCTCGATCTCCCGGGCGCGGGCGCCCGCGCTCTCGTAGGCGGGCGGGACGGCGGCGCCGCGCGCCTCCGCCTCGGCCGCGTGCTCCTCGACGACCCGGAAGCAGTCGAACGTGGAGGTGAGCGTGACGCCGGCGTCGTGGAACGCGCGCAGGGCGCTCGCCGCCCGCGCGACGCGCGCCGGCTCGCGCAGGTCCTCCGCGCTCAGCGGCCGCCCGTCGATGAACCGCGTGAGCAGCCCGTCGGGCTCGTGGAACGAGGCGGCGACCTCCGGCCCGACGCCGACGCGCGCCGCGAGCTCCGTCGCCGCGGCCTCGGCGCCGCGGTCGATCCCGAGCGCGCCCGTGTCCTTGCCGGGCACCCGCAGCACGTAGTCGCCCGCCTCGAGCCGCAGGCGGAAGTTGCGGTTCGTGATGCCGCCCTCGAGCGGCGTCGGCCGCCCGGTGAGAACACCGAGCTCCGGCGGCAGGCGCTCCAGCAGCACGGCGAGCGCGTCGTCTGCCCCGAGCGAAAGGTGCACGGACCCGACCATAAGGCTGGCGTCAACCCGCCCGGCCCCGTACGCTCGCCCGGATGGAGCGCAGCCAGGCCGTCACGGCGGTCTTCGACCCGGTGCACTCGAACTCGACCTTCGAGGAGACGGTCGAGCGCCTCGGGACGGCGATCCGGCTCGGTCTCCTCGCCGCCGGCGAGCGCCTCCCGTCCGAGCGCGAGCTCTCCGATCGGCTCCGGATCAGCCGCTCGACGCTCCGCCAGGCGATCACCACGCTGGTCCAGTCGGGCCACCTCGTCTCGCTGCGCGGCCGCACCGGCGGCACGTTCGTGACGGAGTCGCCGCCGCTCGCCGATCGCCCGCCGCCGGCCCTGGCCGGCGAGTGGCGCGATCGCCTCGACTGGCGGCTGGCGATCGAGACCGGCTGCGTCGAGCTCGCGGTCGCGCGGATCGGCGCCGAGTCGCTCGAGCGGCTCGAGGCGCTGATCGCCGAGATGGAAGGCGCGTACGACCACTTCGAGACCTACCGCCGCGCCGACGTGCGCTTCCACCTGGCGATCGCGGAGGGCACGCGCGTGCCGCGCCTCGTCGCGGCCATGACGGACGTGCAGGACGCCATGAGCGTGCTGATCGCGTTCATCGCGCATCCGCCGGCGGTGCTCGCCGAGGCCAACCGCCAGCATTCCCAGCTGCTCGCCGCGCTCCGCCGCGGCGACCGCTCGCGGGCGCTGGCGATCGTCCGCAAGCACCTCGAGGGCACCGAGCACATCCTCGCCGGGCTGATGCCGCAGTAGGGCGTAGTACTCTCCCGCGTCAACTGGAAGGTGGTGTCGCCATACCTTTGACGCTCGAGCAGCTGAAAGAGGCGGTCGCGGACGGATCGGTGGACACCGTCCTCCTCGCGATCTGCGACATGCAGGGCCGACTGCAGGGCAAGCGGCTGACCGCGAACCACTTCGTCGACGAGGTGGCGGAGCACGCCGCCGAGGGGTGCAACTACCTGCTCGCCGTGGACGTCGAGATGAACACGGTCGAGGGCTACGCCCACGCGTCGTGGGACACCGGCTACGGCGACTTCGTCATGCAGCCCGACCTCGACACCCTGACGATGATCCCGTGGCTGCCGGGCACGGCGCTGTGCATGGCCGACCTCGGGTGGCACGACGGATCCCCGGTCACACCCTCGCCGCGGCAGATCCTCCGCCGCCAGATCGCGCGCCTCGAGGAGCGCGGGTGGGCGGCGAACGCCGCCACCGAACTCGAGTTCATGGTCTTCCGCGACACCTACGAGGACGCGCAGCGCAAGCGCTACCGCGACCTCGATCCGGCCAACCTCTACAACATCGACTACTCGCTCCTCGGCACCGCGCGGATCGAGCCGCTGATCCGGCGGATCCGCAACGAGATGGCCGGCGCCGGACTCGTGGTCGAGAACTCGAAGGGCGAGTGCAACCTCGGTCAGCACGAGGTGAACTTCCGCTACGCCGACGCCCTGACGACCGCCGACCAGCACGCGATCTACAAGAACGGCGCGAAGGAGATCGCCTCCCAGGAGGGCATGGCGATCACGTTCATGGCGAAGTTCGACGAGCGCGAGGGTTCGAGCTGCCACGTCCATCTGTCGCTGGCGGACCGCGACGGCAGCGCGGTCTTCCAGCAGCAGCCCGACGTCTTCCGCCGCTTCCTCGCGGGCCAGCTCGCCTGCCTCCCCGAGCTGACGCTCTTCCACGCGCCGAACATCAACTCGTACAAGCGGTTCGCGGCCGGCTCGTTCGCGCCGACGGCGATCGCCTGGGGTCGCGACAACCGGTCGTGCTCGCTGCGGGTCGTCGGCCACGGGCCGGCGGAGCGGATCGAGTGCCGGCTGCCCGGCGCCGACGTCAACCCGTACCTGACGCTCTCGGCGCTGATCGCGGCCGGCCTGCACGGCGTCGACGAGGGCCTGGAGCTCGAGGAGGCGCTCGAGGGCAACGCCTACGAGGCGGACAAGCCGCGCGTCCCCTCGACGATGCGCGACGCCCGGGACCTGTTCGCCGCGAGCGACGTCGCGCGGGCCGCGTTCGGCGACGACGTGGTCGACCACTACCTCAACTACGCGCGCGTCGAGCTCGAGCAGTTCGACGCCGCGGTCACCGACTGGGAGAGGTTCCGGGGCTTCGAGAGGCTTTAGACCGTCGGTCGGTTGACGCCGACCTGGGCGGAGCGTATGTTGCGCCCGACTATGGACGGCTCGCCAAACCTTTTGGCGATCCGGGGCTTCCGGAGAGCGAGGGCGATAGATGTCGACAGTGGTCGAAGACACGCGTAGCTCTGACGAGAAACGCCTTGCCGAGCTGGGGTACAAGCAGGAGCTGAACCGCAGCTGGAGCGGGTTCCAGAACTTCGCGATCTCGTTCACGATCATCTCGGTCCTCGCCGGCTGCTTCACCACCTACTACCAGGGGTGGAACAACGGCGGCCCCGTGGCGATCGCCTGGGGCTGGCCGATCATCTCGGCCTTCATCCTCGTCATCGCCTTCTGCATGTCCGAGCTCGTCTCGGCGTTCCCGACCGCCGGCGGCATCTACTGGTGGGCGTCGAAGCTCGGCGGCCCGGTCTGGGGCTGGTTCACCGGCTGGTTCAACCTGCTCGGCCTGATCGCGATCCTCGCCTCGGTCGACTACTTCGCGGGGCAGTTCCTGTCGACGATCTTCGGCCTCTACGGAGTCAACGTCCTCGGCATCAACTTCGGCGACACGAAGCACCTCCTGCCGGAGACGTTCCTGCTCTTCGCGATCCTGCTGCTGTTCCACGTGTTCGTGAACATCCGTGGCAGCCACCTCGTCGCGATCTTCAACGGGATCTCCGTCTGGTGGCACGTGCTCGGCGTGGCGGTGATCGTCGGCGTGCTCGTGTTCGTGCCCTCGAAGCACGCGAGCCTCTCGTTCGTCTTCACCCACACGATCAACAACTCCGGCTTCAGCCACGGGATGTTGTGGTTCTACGTGATCCCGCTCGGCTTCCTGCTCACGCAGTACACGATCACCGGCTTCGACGCCTCGGCGCACATATCCGAGGAGACCCACGGCGCGGCCGAGTCGGCGCCGAAGGGCGTCTGGCGATCGGTCTTCTACTCGGCCGTCATCGGCTACGTCGTGCTGCTGGCGATCACGTTCGCGGCCTCCCGCGCCGACAAGGTGACCGCGGGCGGCGGCACCGTCTTCGCCGTCTTCGAGAACGCGATGGGCACCGGCTGGGTCAAGTTCGTCCTGATCATCTCGGTGATCGGGCAGGTCTTCTGCGGCATGAGCTGCATGAC
>JAOPZQ010000466.1 GCA_025964075.1 Solirubrobacterales bacterium
GATACCGCGTGCTCTCGCTGGACTACGCGAAGGGCACCGCCGGGCTGTCAGACGTCGAGCGCCAGGTGCGCGCGGCGCTCGCCACGCACCCCACGCAGGGTCCGCTCTGCCTCTACGGCGAGTCGGCGGGCGCCCACCTCGCGCTGCTCGCCGCGCGGGACATCGGCCGCGTGGATTGCGTGGTGGCCGCGGGGACGCCGGCGGACTTCGAGACGTGGCCGGCGGAGGCGGAGGCCCAGGGCCTCGCGGGCTCGCTCGGCGTGTTTCTCAGCACGGTCGTCCCGACGTTCGGCCCGCCCGGCCCGCGCAACCTGATCTGGCAGCCGGCCGCCCAGGCACGGCGCATCCGCGCCGACGTGCTGCTCGTCCGCCAGGCCGACGATCTCGTCGTGCCCGCGCGGCAGACGGCCGACTACCGGGCCGCGGACCCGACGGCGCGAGAGTGGGTCGCCGCCGCGGCGCCGGCGGACAGCGCGCCGATCCCGTGGATGCACGGGACCCTGTCGAGTCCGGCGGCCGCCGAGCTCCCACGCGTCCTGCGCCGTGCGGTCGAGGCCGCCGGGAGGACGCGCGCCCAGCTCAGGGCCGCGCACCTCCCGGCCTGCCGGGCGGCGACGACGAGCGTCCTCACCATGACCCCGGCGGCGGTCGACAGGGCCGTGGGCTGCCTCGCGGGTGCCCGCGGCCCACGCCGCGCTCGGCTCGTCCTGCGCGGGCACCCCACCCCCGCGCGGATCGCGGCCTCCCTGCTCCGGGCGGGTTCGCGGAGGGGCCGCCGGCACCCGTGGCGCTACGCGGTGCGCATCCACCTGGGCGCCGCGAGCAGGGTCGTGGTCACGGGTCGGGCGGGTGGACTCGTATCATGACGCCATGCCCTCAGAGCGACAGATCCTCGTCGGCGGCGTGCCGATCGGGGGCGGCGCGCCCGTCGCCGTGCAGACGATGACGAAGACGGAGACGGCCAACCTGGCCGCGACGATGGACCAGATCCGTCGCGTGGCCGAGGCCGGCGCCGACATCGTCCGCGTCGCCGTCCCCCGTGAGAAGGACGTCGAGGCGCTGAGGACGATCGTGCGGCAGTCGCCGATCCCGGTGATCGCCGACATCCACTTCAACTACACGCTGGCGCTGAAGGCGATCGACGCCGGCGCCCACTGCGTCCGGCTCAACCCCGGCAACATCGGCGGCCCCGACAAGGTCGCCCAGGTGGCCGCCCGAGCCAAGGCCGCCGGCACGCCGATGCGGATCGGCGTCAACTCGGGCTCGCTCCCCAAGCACCTGCACGAGCTCGAGCGCGAGAACGCCGTCGAGGCGCTGGTGACGGCGGCCGTCGAGTTCGTCGAGCTGATGGAGCGCCTCGACTTCACGAACTTCAAGGTCTCGATCAAGTCGACGAGCGTGCCGAACACGATCGCCTCGAACCGCCTCCTCGCCTCGCGGATCCCCTATCCGCTGCACCTGGGCATCACCGAGGCGGGCACGAAGTGGTCGGGCTCGCTCAAGTCCTCGGTCGGACTGGGCACGCTGCTGGCCGACGGCATCGGCGACACGATCCGCATCTCGCTCTCGACCTTCCACGCCGAGGAGGAGGTCAAGGTCGCCTGGGAGATCCTCAAGGCGCTCCACCTGCGGGAGCGCGGGCCGGTCCTCATCGCCTGCCCGACGTGCGGGCGCCTCCAGTTCGACATGGACACCGTCGTCGCCGAGATCGAGCGCCGTCTCGAGGCCTACGAGGACCCGATCGAGGTCGCCGTGCTCGGCTGCGCGGTCAACGGCATCGGCGAGGCCTCCAACGCCGACTTCGGGATCACGGGCGCCAAGGACGAGGGGCTCATCTTCTCCCGCGGCAAGCCGCTCAAGAAGGTGCCGACGCCGGAGCTCGTGGATGCCCTGTTCGAGGAGATCGACAAGTACGCGGTCTCCAAGCGGATCGACGTCGACGCGGGCGCCGCCGCCGAGGCGGGCGCGCTGCTCGACCGCCTCGAGGACAAGGAGGCGATGACGCCCGAGCGCATGGCCGCGCTCGAGCGCGAGCACGCCGACGGCCTCGACGAGGACGTCTCACCGGTCGCGAGCCGGCGTTTCACCCGGGCGTGAGTGAGCCCTACACCGAGGACAACATCCTCGACCGCCTGACGGCGCCGGAGACGCTGGCCGACGCCTACGAGTCCCAGAAGGCGCGCGAGCGCGAGCTGATCGACACCCACCTGCGGGTCCGCGGCGGGCTCGCCCTGTCCGTCGGCGGCGGCTGGCATCCCGGGCGCCACCTGCTGCCCGCCGACCGCTGGCGCCTCGTCGCGGTCGACGTCGATCCCGAGCGCCCGGCCTACGCCGTCAGCCAGGGCCGCGCCGACGAGGGCTTCGCGGGCCGCGCCGGCGCGCTGCACGACCTGAGCGACGCGTCCTACGACCTCGTCCTCTACCGCCTGGTGCTGCACCACGTGGCCTACGCGGAGCCGCTGGCGCCGGTGTTCGCCGAGGCCGCGCGGCTGCTCAAGCCCGGCGGCGCGCTCGTGGCGATCGAGCCGAGCTCGTGGCATCCGGTCGGCGCCGCGCTGACGCTGGCCAACCGGCTGCACCTCGGGGTCGCCGTGCACGGCACCCCCGACGACATCCCGCTCTCGCCGCGGCGGCTAATGGCGGAGGCCCGGGGCGCCGGCCTGCGCCCCGAGCTCCACGCCGTCACCTACGGCTGGCGCCGGCTGCCGCCGCGATCGAGGCGCCTCGTCGGGCGCCTCGACCGGTACGGCTCACGGACGGGCGCCCGCTGGCTCGGGCACACGTCCATGGTCATCGCCTACCCCGTCCGCAGCCCGTACCCGAACGGGTAGAGCGGGTCGTAGCTCTTGTCGCCGACGTTGATCGGCTCCTGGGCCAGCGTCCGCGGCCACGTCACCGGCAGCTTGCCGGTGAACGGCCGGGCGCCGAACAGCGTGTCGGCCACGCCCGCGCCCTCGCTGCCGGGCAGCCAGGAGGCGACGAGGCCGTCCATCTTCGACAGCTGCCCCGGATCGAGGATCAGCGGCCGGCCGGAGACGATCACGACGACGCACTTCCTGGCCGCCGCGCACACCTTGTCCACCGTGGCCTTGTCCGCCGCGGAGAGCTGCATGTCCTTGACCGGGCGCGGCACGCCGTGGTCGCCGGGGTCGTAGGCCCACTGCGGGCCGCCCACGTCCCCGAATCCCTCCGCGTACGGCGTCTCGCCGACGACGACGATCCCGACGTCGAGATGCGAGATCGGCGCCGACGCGTCGGCGCTGTAGGTGACGTGACCGCGAGCGTCCTGCTTGATCCCGTCGAGGATGGTCGTCCCCGGGATCACGTTCGTCGAGCCGCCCTGCCACGTGAGCGTCCAGCCACCGGCCTGGTTGCCGATGTTGTCGGCGTTCGAGCCGGCGACGTAGACGCCCTGGTGGCCGCGGATCGGCAGCACCTGCTGGCTGTTCTTCAGCAGCACCTGCGACTCAGCCGCCGCCCGGCGGGCGAGCGCGTGGTGCGCCGGCGAGCCGATCGCGCCGATGTTCGTGCGGTTGGTGAACGGATGCTCGAAGAGCCCGAGCTCGAACTTCGCCGTGAGGATGCGGCTGACGGCGTCGTCGATGCGGCTCATCGGGACGCGGCCGGCGTTCACCTCGTCCATCAGCGTCGTCTCGAAGCTCTGGTAGTCGTTCGGCTCCATCATCATGTCGATCCCGGCGTTGACGCCCGTGCGCACCTGGGTCGCCCAGTCGCCGGGGATCTGGTGGATGCCCTGCCAGTCGCTGACGACGAGCCCGTGGAAGTGCATCGTGCCCTTCAGGACGTTCGTGATCAGCTCCTGGTTCGCGTGCATCTTGATCGGGTTGCCGACGCCGTCCTCGGTCCAGTCGACGCTCGAGTACGACGGCATCACGGCGCCGACGTTGTGGTCCTGCACCGCCGGCACGTACTGCCGCAGGGCGTTGTTCCAGAAGTCCTGCCGGTTCGTCACCGCGACGCCCTGGTCGATCTTGTAGTCGCCGGTCGCGCTGCCGTAGACGGTGTCGCCGTCGCCGGCATAGTGCTTCGCCGTGGCGAGCACGCGGTCGGCGTCGGAGAGGTGCCCGGGCGGACCCTGGAAGCCGTCGATCGCCGTCTCCATCTGGATGACGAGGCGCGGGTCCTCGCCGAAGCTCTCGTACGTGCGGCCCCAGCGATCGTCGCGTGCCGCGCAGATGCACGGCGCGAACGTCCACTGTGGCCCGCTCGCGCGGGTCTCCGACGCGGTCACGTGCGCCAAGTCGCGCACGAGAGCCGGGTCGCGCGTCGCCCCGAGGCCGATGTTGTGCGGGAAGACCGTCGCCCCGTACATGTTGCCGTCGCCGTGCACGGAGTCGATTCCGTAGAGGATCGGGATGTGCAGCGGGGTCGCGAGGGCGGCGCGCTGGAACCGGTCGATCATGTCGGCCCACGCCGTCGGCGTGTTGTTCGTCGGGGTCGAGCCGCCGCCGGAGAGCAGGCCGCCGAGGCGCCAGGTGGTGATCGGCGTCGTGTCGTCGTAGACCTGGTAGCGCTCGGTCTGCGTCATCTGGCCGACCTTGTCCTGGAGGGACATCCGGGACAAGAGGTCGGCGACGCGCTGCGAGGTGGGCAGCGACGGGTCCTCGTAGGGCAGGACCGTCGTGGCGGGCGCTCGTGCCGCGCCGGCGGCGAGCATCAGAGCGGCAGCCGCCAGGACGACCGTGGCGAGCCCGGCGAGCCGGGCACGACCGTTCAGTCGTGTAATCACGTCTCCTCCTACCGTGGTGCCCGGCCCCGGCTGGAGCGCCCCCGCTGGACGTGTTTATGCGAAATCGAAGTATCTGGTGGGAAACGCCGCCGTGTCAAGTTAGAGTTTGTTCGTATGCAGACCAGACCCCGCCTGGATGCTCGCGCCCGCGTGTGCGGAGTCCTGGCCGAGGCGGGGGCGGTCTCGCGAGCGGAGCTTGCGCGCCGGACCGCGCTCGCGCCCTCCACCGTCTCGGCGGTCGTGAGCGAGCTCCAGACCGAGGGCCTCGTCGTCGAGCCCGCGAGCAGGTCGCCCGC
>JAOPZQ010000473.1 GCA_025964075.1 Solirubrobacterales bacterium
CGAGGTCGTCGGTACGGGCGCGGGCCGAACTCGGCGCCTCGTGCCGGTCCAGCTCGGCCTGTTCGACGACGCCCACGGCGTCGTGCAGGTCACCGGGGCCCTGAGCGGCGGCCAGCGCGTCGTCGTCCCCGCGAGCTCATGAGCGCGCCGGTGCTCGAGCTCGAGCGGGCGGCCCGGACGTATCCGGGCGAGCCGCCGGTGGAGGCTCTACGGGGCGTCACGTTCGCGGTGCTAGCCGGGGAGCTCGTCGCGGTCGTCGGCCCGTCGGGCTCGGGAAAGTCGACGCTGCTGCACCTGATGGGCACGCTCGACCGGCCGACGGCGGGCCGCGTGTCGGTCACCGGCCTGGACATCGCGAAGCTGTCGGACCCGGATCTCGCCGCGCTCCGCGCCAGCCGCATCGGCTTCGTGTTCCAGCAGTTCCACCTCGCCGAGCATTCCTCGGCGCTCGAGAACGTCGCCGACGGCCTGCTCTACGGGGGGGTCGCCGCCCCCGAGCGGCGGGCGCGCGCGGCCGAGGCGCTCGATCGCGTCGGGCTCTCGCACCGGGCGACGTTCCGACCCTCGAAGCTCTCCGGCGGGGAACGCCAGCGGGTGGCGATCGCGCGCGCGCTCGTCGGCCGGCCGGCGATCGTGCTCGCCGACGAGCCGACGGGCAACCTCGACAGCGCCGCGGGCGTCGCGATCCTCGAACTGCTGAAGGACCTCCACCGCGACGGCGCGACGATCGTCGTGGTCACCCACAACCACGACCTTGCCGCCGAGCTGCCGCGCCGGGTCGAGGTGCTGGACGGACGGATCGTCGCGGACGGACGGCCCGCATGACGGGCCTCGTCGCGGTCCGGCTCCGCCCCGCCGACCTCGCGCGCGTAGCGAGCGTCGGCCTGCGCACCCGGCGGCTCCGCGCGGCGCTCTCGGCGCTCGGGATCGCGATCGGCGTCGGCGCGATGGTGGCGGTCCTCGGTCTCTCCGCGTCCAACCAGGCCGGGCTGCTGGCGGAGATCGACCGTCTGGGCACCAACCTGCTGACCGTCCAGAACGGTCAGAGCCTGATCGGCGACAAGGCGGAGCTGCCGGTGCAGGCGCCGGCGATGATCGGCCGGATCGCATCGGTCACGCAGGTGGCGGCGACGGCGGGGCTGTCGGCCACGGTGTACCGCAGCCCGCTGATCCCGTCGGTTCAGACCAGCGGGTTGCAGGTGCAGGCGGCGAGCGTCGATCTCCTCCCCGCCGTCGGCACGACCGTGGCCCAGGGCCGCTACCTGAACGCCGCGACCGAGCGGGAGCCCGTGGTCGTCTTGGGCGCGCAGGCGGCCAGCCGGCTCGGGATCGATCGGGTGTTCCCCGGCGAGCGGGTCTGGCTGGGCGGGCAGTGGTTCTACCTCGTGGGGATCCTGCGGCCGGCGGCGCTGGCCCCGGAGATCGACCACTCCGTCCTCGTCGGGTTCGACGCCGCGAAGCGGCATCTCGGGTTCGACGGGCATCCCACGGAGGTGTACGTGCGCGCGGACACCGCCGCCGTCGCCGCGGTGCAGTCGCTGCTTGCCGGGACGGCCGACCCCGAGCACCCGGACCAGGTCGACGTCAGCCAGCCATCCGCGGCGCTCGAGGCCCGGGCCAAGGCGAAGGGGGCACTGACCGGCCTCTTCCTCGGCCTCGGCGCCGTCGCGCTCCTGGTCGGCGGCGTCGGCGTCGCGAACATCATGGTGATCTCGGTGCTCGAGCGGCGCAGCGAGATCGGCCTGCGGCGGGCGCTCGGGGCTCGGCGCTCGCAGATCCGCGCGCAGTTCCTCTCCGAGGCGCTGCTGCTCTCGCTGTTCGGCGGCGCCGCAGGGGTGCTGCTCGGCGCTCTGGCGACCGCGATCTACGCCTCGACACAGGGATGGGCGATCGTCATCCCGGCGCTCGGCTGGGCCGGCGGGCTCGGCGCGGCGCTGGGGATCGGCGCGATCGCCGGCCTGCTTCCGGCGATCCGCGCGGCCCGCCTGTCGCCGACGGAGGCGCTGCGCACGGCGTGAGCTACCAGACGACGACGTGGCGCTCCATCACGCCAAGGCCCGACCGGAGCTCCGTGCCGTCGGGCAGCGTGCCGGCGAACGTCCCGAACGGCTGCACGTAGCGCGAGCGCACGAGCAGCAGGTTCTCGTCCCGGGCCCGGCGGGTCTCCTCGGCGAAGCGCAGCGCGCCGACCGCGGACAGGTCGGCGGCGAACGCCACGGGCGGGGGCTCGCGAGGCTCGCCCGCGACCCACACGGTTCGCTCGCTGCCGTGCGCGGGATCGTTGATGCCCTCGACGAGGTTCCACGCCACCGGCGTGCCGTCGGCCGCCTCGCCGACGCCCGCCGACCAGAACCACGCGGTGCGGCGGGCGTGGTAGCCGGCGGAGTCGTCGACGATCGCGCGCCCGACGAACTCCCGCCCGCGCACGCGGCCGCGCGCCGCGATCCCGCCCTGCTTGCGGGTCCACGCGTACTGGTGGCCGCTGGGGCAGATCGTCTCGACGCCGTCGTCCTCGTCGAGCTCGAGGTCGATCTCCCCGTCGGCCACCCGCACGGCTCCGGCCGGCAGCGCGACGGCCCCGCGGCGCCGAAGCGTACGGCCGTGCAGGAGGCGCGCGTCACGGTCCCACACGGCCCAGAAGACCTGGCGCGCCGGGCCGATCCGCACCTCGGCGGCGCATACCATCGCCGCCTCCGAGAACGCGGCGACGTAGCGCCAGCGCTTGAGCGGCCGGCCGCCCCGCCAAGCGGGCATCCGCCGGGGCGGGAGCGGCAGGCCGGCGAGCGCCGGCGGCCGCGGTGCGCCGTACCGAGCGCGGTGTGGAGATATCGAGTCGGCCATGCGCGGTACCCTTCGGGCAAGAGATTGACTGACGAGTCAATCGCCGTCTAGTCAGGAGGTGGCGATGCGCGCCGCCGCCGTGCAGCTGAACTCGACCGAGGACAAGGATCGCAACCGGCGCACCGCCGACACGTTGACGCGCGCG
>JAOPZQ010000478.1 GCA_025964075.1 Solirubrobacterales bacterium
TTGCGGCCAAGCGGCCGGACGATCTACTTCTTCGGCGCGTTGGGTGGCCTGCTGTTCGGCTACGACACGGGCGTCATCTCCGGCGCCCTGCTGTTCATCCCGGACGACTTCAAGCTGACGCCGTTCCTCCAGGGCGCCATCGTGGCCGCCCTGCTCCTCGGCGCGATGATCGGAGCCGCGCTCGCCGGTCGGCTGTCGGACCGGCTCGGCCGCAGGCGCCTGATCATCGTCGCCGCCGTCGTGTTCACGGCCGGCGCGCTGCTGGCCGCGCTCGCGCCCAGCGTCGCGGTGCTGATCGCGGCGCGCTTCGTCCTCGGTCTGGCCGTCGGGTCGGCGGCGCTCGTGGTGCCGCTCTATCTCGCCGAGATCGCCCCGACCGAGGCGCGCGGCGCGATCGCCGCGCTCAACCAGCTCATGATCGTGGCGGGCATCCTCGCCGCGTTCATCGTGAACGCGATCCTCGCTTCCTCGGGTGACTGGCGCCTGATGCTCGGGTTGGCGGCGGTGCCGTCGCTGATCCTCCTGGTGGGGATGCTCTTCATGCCGGAGACGCCGCGGTACCTCGTGCATGCGGGCGAGGAGGAGTCAGCCCGTGAGGTGCTGGAGGACCTGCCCGGCGACGAGCGTCCCGACGAGCGGATCGAGAAGATCCGCGAGGTCGAGGAGCACGAGGAGGGCGCCACCGGGCTCCGCGGACTCGTGCAGGCGAAGTGGGTGCGCCCGGCCCTGCTCGTCGCGGCCGGGCTGGCCGTGTTCCAGCAGCTGGTCGGGATCAACACGATCATCTACTACGCGCCCACGACGCTCACCGACGTCGGCTTCGCGAAGACGAGCGCGATCTACGCGAACCTCATCATCGGCGTGGTCAACGTGGTCATGACGCTGATCGCGATCCGGATCATCGACCGGGTGGGACGGAAGCCGATGCTGCTGGCGGGAGTCGCAGGCATGGTCGGCAGCCTGCTCGTGCTCGGCATGTCGCTCTCGGTGCTCGCGACGCCCCACCATCCCGGCGATCCGGCGGCGATCATCACGCTCGTCTGCCTGGGGACGTTCATCGCGTCGTTCGCCGCCACCTGGGGCCCGGTCGTCTGGGTGATGATTCCCGAGGTCCTGCCGCTGAGCGTCCGCGGCACGGCGATGGGCGTGGCGGTCCTGTGCAACTGGGGCGCCAACTTCCTGGTCTCGCAGACGTTCCCGGTGCTGCTCTCCAAGCTCGGCCCGGGGCCGGTCTTCCTCGGCTATGCGGGCATGGGCGTGCTGGCGGCCCTGTTCGTGAAGCGCTTCGTGACCGAGACCAAGGGCCGCAGCCTCGAGCAGATCGAGACGGACCTCCAGCGCTCGGGCGAGCGACCGCTCACGCCGCGGCCTCCGGATCGCACGACGGAACGGGCTCGCCGGGAACCCGATCGAGCAGCGCACTGATCGTCGAGAGCTCCTCGTCGGAGTAGCGCGCGAGGAAGCGCGCCTGGATGCCCGCCAGGTGGGTCGGGGCGGCCGCATGCAGGCGCTCGCGGCCCGCGTCGGTGAGGACGGCGTCGATGCTGCGGCCGTCGTCCCGCGCGCGCTCGCGGCACACGAGGCCGGCGCCCTCGAGGCGGTCGATCCGGCGCGTGATGCCGCTCCGGCTGAGGATCACGCGGTCGGCGAGCTCGCGCATGCGCAGCCGGGCGCCCGGCGCGTTCGCCAGCGTGATGAGGACGTCGTAGTCGCCGAGCGACAGCGCGTGCGTCGCCTGTAGCTCGGCGTCGAGCTCGCGGAACAGGCTCGCGTGGGCGCGCAGCAGCGATTCCCACGCCGCCAGATGGCGGACACGACCGTTGGTGGAGGGAGCTCCTGCCATTAGCATAAATTTAGCAACTGGTTGACTACGCAACCATTGCCCGGAAGGGCGCCCGGCGGGCCCTTGCGTCGCCGCCCACGATCCCCGTATGCTCGCCGTCGTGGACTCCGCCGAGCAAGAGCAGGCGCACGACACCGAGCGGTCCCGCCAGGCACCGCAGCGCCAGATCGAGGCGCCGGATCGCTACCACGACTCGCGCCCGCCGCTCGAGCGGCTGGCGAGCAACATGGGCAACCGCGGCTTCACCCAGCTCGTCGCCCGGTTCGCCGACGGCGAGGGGATCATGGCCGGCGGCCTCGTCCACCCCGATGTCGAGGCGGCGATCGCGGCCTCCCGGGGCGGTGGCCGTGCGCTCGACCGCACCGTCAGCGACACGATCGGGTCGGGCCTCGGCGACGTCTCCGACGTCCGCGTGCATACCGGGGAGAACGCCGCCGCGCTGGCGCGCGCCGTCTCCGCCCGCGCGTTCACGGTGGGCAACGACATCTTCTTCGGCTCCGGCGAGTACCGGCCGGGAACGACCGGCGGCAACCAGCTGATCGCCCACGAGGCCGCCCACGTCGTCCAGCAGCGCGGCGCCCCGATGGCCGGTCCGCTGACCGTCTCGCAGCCGGGTGACGCGCTCGAGCGCGAGGCCGAGGCACTCGCGCATGACGTCGCTGGCTGAGGCCCCGGCGGCCTGGTTCTCGTTCCTCGACGCCCGTCTGCGCGCGGCGGTCCAGGCCGCCGCGGCCGGGGACGACAACCCCGACGACTCGCTCCGCGGCCTCTACATCTCGGACGAGCAGGCGCTGTCGCTGGCCGCCGACTCGAGCTCGGACGAAGCCGAGCCGCGCCTGTCGGTCGCCGCCGAGCGCCTCGGCCTCGACGCCCTCGACTCCGCGGCGCTCGCGGTGTGCGCGGCGCCCGAGCTCCACCCGCGGTTCGGCCGGCTGTACGCCTACCTGCAGGACGACGTCACGCGCCGCCTCGCCAGCCCGCGGCTCGTGGCCGACCTGCTGAGCGGAGACGGCGTCGAGCGACCGCACGTACTCGCGTGCTTCGGGCCCGATGCTCGCCTCTCGCGCGTCGGCGCGCTCCGGCTGCTCGTCCCCGACGCGGCGGTTCCGCTCGCCGACCGGCAGGTGAAGGTCGCCGACCGGCTGGCGGCGTTCCTGCTCGCCGCCGGCGGCGGGC
>JAOPZQ010000497.1 GCA_025964075.1 Solirubrobacterales bacterium
GTCGGTGAAGGTGGCGCCGTTGCTGGCGTGGCTGAAGAACAGGTCGAGCACGGCCCAGACGAGCGTTAGGCAGCTGGTCTCTCCGGGGAATCGGCCGATCACCTTGGTGCGCCGGCGGACCTCGCCGAGTGAGCGTTCGAGCAGATTTGTGCTTCGCCATCGGTTGCGGTGTCGTAGGGGGTAGCGCAGGTCCACGACCAGGGCGTCGAGGTCGTCGGCCAGGCAGACGGGCGCCCGACTCGTAGCCGCCGTGTCGCAGGTCGTTGATCAGGACCTGGAGGCGGAGCTTGCCGTCCTTGACGCCGGTCGCCTCGTTGAGCGCCTTCCAGTAGGCGAGGCGGACGCGGTCGTGTTCCGTTTTGGGCAGCTTGGCTTGAAGGTTGCGCAGGCGGTGAACGGCGCAGTGCTGACGGTCAGCACGTGGCCAGACCTCCTCGATCGCCAACGTCAGCCCGGGCGCGCCGTCGGCCACGATCAACCTGGGCGCGGCGAGTCCCCGGGTGATGAGGTCGCGGCCGAGCTCGAGCCAGTCTTCCTTGGCCTCACGCGCCCCCAGCCGCACCGCGACCAGCGCGCGTTCGCCGGTCTCGGTGAACCCCCAGGCGCACATGACCCCTTCCTTCGGGCCGCTGGGGCGCACCGGCAGGTAGATCGCGTCCAGGAACAGCACGACCAGGCGGATCTCGTAGAGGTCGCGGCGACAGAACGCCTCGAACCGCTCGTGCAGCTCTGAGCAGATCCTCGCCACGGTCGACTTCGAGGTCTTCCCGAGCCCGGCCTCGTCGCACAGCGACTCGACGTCGCGCATCGACAGGCCGCGCACGAACGCCCCGACGATCAACGCCTTCAACGGTTCGGTCTGCAACAACCGCTTGTAATGCCAGCGCCCGAACAGCTTCGAGACGAACGGCTCCGCCGCCTCCCGCACCTGCGGAATCTCGACCTCCAGCTCGCCCTCGGCGGTCTGCACCCGCCGCGGGCGAAACCCGTTGCGCAACCCCCGCTGATACTCCGGCCTCGAGCGCTCGTAGCGGCAACGCCCGAGCCACTCGTCGAACTCGTCCTCGACCGCGCGCTGAATGATCAACCGGGCACCCAGCCGAGCGAGCTCGGAGAGCATCTTCTGCGGGTCCTCGACCAGCCCGCTTCCCAACAGCTTGTCGATGTTCGCTTGTATCTCCGCCGATGGCGGTACCGTGCGTCTCACGGCGTAGGCCTCCTTCATCGTCTTGCAGGACTTGAGGGAACCTACGCCGTCGCTCTGACAGCACCCGGCGCGTATTTACAGCAGTTCTGGGACGCCACCATGCGGGACCAGGGCATGCTCGGACCTGAGCAAGAGCGGGTCCCCGACGGGTAGCTGGCGGATGGTGTAGGCGGGGTCGTTCGTGTTTGCGTAGAGGAGGTACCTTGTTGTGCTAAGTTGCATGTGCAATGTCGCCTGGTGATCGAGATCTCAGTCGCAGCCTCCACAGGCTGACCGCACGTCTTGACCGTTCTGCCGACGCGTTTCTGCAGGGGCAAGCCGGCGTGTCCTATTCGCGGTTCTTGGCGCTGTACATGGTCGGTTCGGAGGGTGCAAATACGCAACGAGTTCTGGCAGAGCGCCTCGGAGTTAGCGAGCCGTCGGTCAGTCGGCTGGTGCGGGGCCTCGTGGGGGGCGGCTGGTTGGACGTCGTCGCCCAGCCTGGAGGCGGCAACCGAAACCAACTCAGGCTCACGAGCGCCGGGGAACGCTTGGTCGCGCGGTGGGGAGCTGAGCTCGAGGAGCGCTTGGCAGCGCTGTTGGAGGCTGCCGGCGTGCCCTATCGCGCCTACCGGGCTCACACGCAGCGACTCCTTGCGGCCCTCGAGGCTCCAACGCCAGGGTCGGAGAAACCCAGACCGCTGGTTCGCCTTCCCCTCGACAGGAGCTCCAGATGATCTCGACCACGGGTGCCGCACGAATCGCCAGATCTCACGATGGAACCGTAATCAGCTACCAGACCCTCGGAGCTGGCGAGAGCGTGATCGTGCTTGGCGGAGCGTGGCGCACCGGTCGCGACTACCTCCCCTTCGCTGAGGTTATGTCCCGGTCCTTCACGGTTCACGTCGTCGACCGCCGCGGCCGCGGGGACAGCGGCGCGCAAGGCGAGAATTACAACCTCGAACGGGAACTCGAGGACTTGTCCGCCGTTCAGGCGCAGACACAGTCCACCATCGTGTTCGGCCACTCCTATGGCGGTCTGATCGCCCTCGAAGCGGCCAGGCGAACCGAAGCGTTCTCCGATGTCCTCGTCTACGAGCCCGGCGTATCGGTCGCCGGCTCAATCCCGCTGGGTTGGATGACGCCCTACCGGAAGCTGCTCGCAGCTAGTGATCGACGGGGTGCGTTCGCGGCAATGGTCCGCGGAGCAGGAGGCGCACCACCCGCCCTCGAGCGGATGCCCCTGTGGTACGTGAAGCTGATGCTCCGCCTGTTCATAAGGGCGCGCGAGTGGCGGCGGATCGATCCGCTTCTCGAAACAGCACTCGGCGAGCACCAGCAAGTTGCGGCACTCGACGAGCCCACCGCTGACCGCTACAGGACCGTCACCGCGCGCACAGTCCTCCTCGGTGGCGGCAAGAGCCGTTCGCAGCTTACGAGTGCTCCGTTCGACGCGTTGACCGCAGCCATCCCTAACTGCACCACCGAAATCATTCCAGGCCTCGACCACACCGCACCCGACGAGAAGGCACCAGAGCTCGTCGCGGCACGAGTCCGGCATCACCTACTCCGAACCCGCGGCTGACTCCCGAGATCGACCCCCGAGAGAGCCGCTCCGACACGGCGACGGTGTTCCCCATCGCCGCGGCACGGAGAGCACGGCCAGCAATCGGCCCCGTTTCGCCTTCCTGCATCTCGCCAGGAGGGTGTCAGCGACATCGGCGCCGTCGAGGGATTGGCGACCGGCGCCTTGCATGCCGCGCGATGCAGGGTCGTGGAAATCCAGGTGCAGATGCTCGTAGGCGAGCGAATGCAAGTCCACCCCGCGTTGCTGGATCCGGCCGACCGGAGAAGTCTGCTGCGGCCGACTCGGAGCCGCTAAGCGTTGTGCCTGTTCGTGGGAGGAGAACTCTCGTGTGGCCGGCCGACGTCGTAGGCGACCGGTAAGCGAGCCGGTGGCGAGGCGGCGCGGGCCGCTAGGTGCTGGCGGCCCCCGGCTCGCCGTCCCAGTAGTCGGGGAGCTGATCGGTGAGCCGAAAGCGATAGCCCGTCTGCCCGGGAACGCGCAGCACGTACGTGTCGTCGTCGGGATAGACCGTGGCCGACGGACCGTGGACGGGCGTCGAGCAGACCAGTAGCCGCGCCGGCCCCTCGGCATGGTTGAGGAACTGGTGGGCGCCAGCCTCGCCCTCGGGAAAGCAGACGATGTCGCCAGCCGCCATGACCTCCTGCCCGCCCAGGTGGCGCAGCGTCGGCGTGCCGCCGAGCACGAGCGCCCAATGCTCGCGGCACCAGTCAAAGTGGTACGAGGCCGTCGCTTCGGTCGGGCCGAGCTCGTACAGCGTGGGGGTCCAGGTCTGGGCGTGCAGGCGCTCCGCCAGGGGTGGGCTATCGGCTGGGAGCGACCGCAGGTCGAGTTGCGGGCAGGGACCAGCGGGTGCCGGTGGGACCGCGACGACGGCTGGCTCGGCCCACGTCTCAAGCGCGGCGGCACGCAGGAACTGGACGCCCGGCTTGCCGCCGACCTTGTCGGCGTCCAGATAGACGCTGGTAAACGCCTCGCCCCAGCCGCGCGCGCCGACCGAGAACATCACGACCCGGCCCGGCCCATCGAAAGTGTGAGCGCCGTCGGGACCGGACTGGAAGGCGACCAGGGTCCCGGGCTCCAGCCTGCGCTCACCGCTTGGATCGCGCAGCACCGGCTCGCCGGAGACGACGTACATCCACTCCTCGACCCCATCGTGGAAGTGGTACGGGCCCTGCGTGTAGCCGGCCTTGGTCTCCCACACGCTCGCGCCGATCACACAGCCGCCGAGCGCCGCGGTCAGGTCGTGAGTCGCGGCCTGGAACTTGCCTCGTTCCCACAGCAGCTGCGTGTTGCATTGCGCGACGTTGAGTTTCGTGAGCACGCGGCATGATCCTACGGCGCGCTGCTGCATCGTCGCCCCAGCAGTCACGAGACGGGCGCTGCTGCTTTCCGGTGCTCAGTACAGAGCA
Source organism: Solirubrobacterales bacterium (assembly GCA_025964075.1). Lineage (GTDB taxonomy): Bacteria > Actinomycetota > Thermoleophilia > Solirubrobacterales > Solirubrobacteraceae > JAOPZQ01. The sequence continues at coordinate 4,184 of JAOPZQ010000497.1, forward strand.
GAAGCGAGAATGTCGCTGAACTCGGCCGGCGAGACGACCGGCGGTGCGGCGTCGCAGTGGCGACTGCTGAGCAAGCGCGGCGAACCCTTAGCTAGATTCGGGTGTTATGCCGCAGCGTCCTCCGATGCCGGTCCTCGACCTGTCGAACGATCGGTTCATCGTCGCGGCGGGGTTCGCGGCGCTCCAACACGTCAGCCCTGACGTGATCAGTCGGCCGCGATCGACCTTTGGACCGGAGCATCGCCGTTGGGCGGCGCTTGCCGGTCGTAGCTGTCTGTATTGCGGGAGTCCCGAACCGGCCGGGAGCGAGGAGCACGTCCTCGGCGTCGCGCTGGGCAACTGGTGGTGGGTCATCCCGCCGGACGTTGTCTGCCACTCGTGCAACCACGGTCGGCTGGCAGATCTCGATCAGAAGCTAGCGGGGCACCCGTTCATCACGCTAACGCGAACCCTCACAAACGTTCCGGGAAGGTCCGGGCAACCGCCAAGCGTTCGTGCTTCGAACCTGCAGATGCATCGGACCGACGATGGAGATCTTCAAGTCGAGACGAACCATCGTCGGCATGCGGCGATCGACGGAGATCTTTTCACCGCCAAGGCGAAGTGGAGCAACATCGGAGCGGCACACCGCAAAGAGACGGCCTGCGCGTTGATGAAGGTTGGGCTTGGTGCCCTCTGGCTTGCCCGCGGACCAGAAGAGACCTCACGCGCGCGCTATGACCACGTCCGCGACGCCGTTCTGCTGCGCGCCTCGGTTCCGGTTCAGCATGGGTTCGGCAACTCCAAGTACCCGAATCATGCGCTCGCCGTGATGGTGATCTCGGACAAGCTCGCTCCGGGCATCCATGTCAGCCTTAACTACTTCGGGATCGAGCTATGGGCCCAGAGCGTCGGCTACCTCCCAGAGGCGTCGCCCGAGTTCATCGCGGGCGATACAGACCATCAGTACGTCCAGAACTCCGAGGAAGCACGGGCGGGCGACACACCGCCCAGTCGCGGCTCACCCAGCGCGCAATAGGCACGGTGATCGCCCGCCGCAGCCCCGGCCGTGTCGGCGAGCTGATCAGGGTCTGAGCTCGACGTGACCCGGGAGACGTTGAACGTCCGGTCGTTGATCTGGCACTCGTTCGGGCGGCATACTGAGCGAGACCGATTTGCGAGCCAAAGGAGCGAGATGAGGTCGATTCGCTTTCGGGTTGAGGACGACCTCGTACGACGAGGAAGGGTGACTCGATGGCGACGGCAGCAGCTGGCGGCGGCGCGGATAGCTCGATCGCGGACCAGCTCCGCGCGCTCGGTGTGAAGGGTGTCCTCGTGCAGATGGCCGAGCGCGGCCAGCTCCTCGCCCTGAAGTGCGAGATGCCGCAGTGCTACCACCACAAGGGGCGCGGCGCGTTCGATCCGGTCACGACGCCGCGCACCAGGTGGGCGCCCTCGCCCGACCACTATCCGATCTTGAAGTCGGCCGGCGGGCAGCTCGTCCCCGAGAACGTTCGACTGTCCCACAT
>JAOPZQ010000529.1 GCA_025964075.1 Solirubrobacterales bacterium
ACCTAAACGGCCTGCTACTCTGCGCGCGAATATCGGGCAACAGTGCCCGGAAACACCGTGCGCGTTCCCAGTCGTTGCCTCACAGCATCCCGGCGAGACGCAGCACTAGAGGCCAGGAGGCATCACAGCAATGGCAACCGGAACCGTGAAGTGGTTCAGCGACGACAAGGGCTTTGGCTTCATCACGCCCGATGAGGCCGGCAAGGACCTTTTCGTCCACCACACCGGCATCGCCGGCGACGGCTACCGCTCGCTCAGCGAGGGCGCTCGCGTGTCCTACGACAGCGAGGCCGGGCCCAAGGGCCCGAAGGCCGTCAACGTCACGCCCGTCTAGACCGGAACGCGCAGGGTCGCCGTCCGCGGGACGGCGGCCCGGCACGCGCTCTCCTCGAGCGCAAATGTGAGACTGAAGCGATACTGACGGAAGGCGCCTTGCGCCGTACCACCAGCCGAACGGGACGAGCGCGCTGGCGCTGAAGGACAGGTTCAAGCACGCGAAGCTCCAGCCGGACAAGGTGGTCACCGTCGACATCACCGCTCCGGGGTCGATCGGCAAGGAGGTGCGCTTCACGATCCGCAAGCGCCACCTGCCGAGGAGCAAGACGTACTGCTTCCCGGTCGGCTCGACGCACGCCGACACTCACTGCTGAGAGGGCAGGCATCCGCCGCCGCGCGGAGAATGCCTCCCGCATGGTGGTCCTCGGCATCGATCCCGGCACCGCGGCCACTGGCTTCGGCGTCGTCGCGCGCCGCGACGGGCGGCTCGTCGCCCTCGACGGCGGCGTGATCGCCACGCCGGCAGGCCTTCCGCTCGAGCGGCGCCTGTCCATGATCCACGCGCGCGTGGGGGATCTCCTCGACGAGCACGTGCCGGCAGCGATGGCCATCGAGGAGCTGTTCTTCGGCAACAACGTGCGGACCGCGTTCGCGGTGGGACAGGCGCGCGGCGTGGTGCTCCTCGCCGCCGGCCAGCGGGGCATCCCGTGCACCGGCTACACGCCGCAGCAGGTCAAGGGCGCCGTGTGCGGCTCCGGCCGCGCCGAGAAGGGCCAGGTCCAGCGCATGGTCCAGTCGCTGCTCTCGCTGCCCGAGCTCCCGCGGCCCGATCACGCGGCCGACGCGCTCGCCGTCGCGATCTGCCACGCGCACCGCGCCCCGTTCGCGGCGGCCGTGGCATCCGGCGCCACGGCGAGAATGGGCGGCCGATGATCGCCCTCGTCCATGGCGAGGTCGCCGTGCGGCGGCCGGACCACGTCGTCGTCTCCTGCGCCGGCGTCGGCTACCGCCTGGCCGTGTCCTCGGAGACGCTGCGCCACGTCCCGGCCGCCGGCAAGCCCGTGACGCTCCACTCGCACCTGATCGTCCGCGACGACGCGCTCCAGCTCTACGGCTTCGCGAGCGAGGAGGAGCGCGACCTGTTCCTCATGCTCCTCGGCGTGCAGTCGGTCGGGCCGAAGGTGGCCCTCGCCGTGCTCTCCGGCGGCACGCCCCGCGATCTCCTCCGCGCCCTGGCCGCCGGCGACGCCGCGCGGTTCCAGGCCGTGCCGGGCATCGGGAAGCGCACGGCGGAGCGCATCGTCGTCGAGCTGCGCGAGAAGGTCGCCGCCCACGCCGCGCCGGACGAGACGGTCGCCGTCCACCGCGGCGACGATCCCCGGTCGCTCGCCCGCGAGGGCCTGCTCGGGCTCGGGTTCACCGGCGTCGAAGTCGACGCGCTGCTCTCCGGCGCGCCGGACGGCACCCCCGAGGAGCTCATCGCGCACGCGCTGAAGGCGGCGCGTCCGTGAGCGAGGCGGCGCGGATCCAGACTCCGGTCGAGCTCGCCGAGGACGAGCTCGATCGCTCGCTGCGCCCGCGGCGGCTTCAGGACTTCGTCGGCCAGGAGACGGTCAAGGCCCAGCTCGCCGTGGCGATCGAGGCCGCGCGCTCGCGGCGCGAGGCGCTCGACCACGTCCTGCTCGCCGGGCCGCCGGGCCTGGGGAAGACCTCGCTCGCGCGCATCGTCGCCGAGGAGCTCGACGTCCCGTTCCGCCAGACCGCCGGCCCGGCGCTCGAGCGCAAGGGGGACATCGCCGCGCTCCTGACCGCGCTGGAGCCGGGCGCGGTGTTCTTCGTCGACGAGATCCACCGCCTGCCGCGCGCCCTCGAGGAGACGTTCTATCCGGCGATGGAGGATCGCCAGCTGCCGATCACCGTCGGTCAGGGGGCGGGGGCGCAGGTCATCACGGTCGAGCTGCCGGCATTCACGCTCGTGGGCGCCACGACGCGCGCCGGCCTCTTGACGACGCCGCTGCGCGACCGCTTCGGAATCCAGTACCGCCTCGAGCACTACACGCCGGAGGAGCTCGCCCGGATCGTCACGCGGTCCGCGCGGCTGCTCGAGGTCGAGATCGAGGCCGAGGGCGCCCACGCCATCGCGCGGCGCGCCCGCGGCACGCCGCGCGTGGCCAACCGGCTGCTGAAGCGCGTGCGGGACTACGCCGAGGTCCGGGCGAACGGCATCGTCACCGCCGATATCGCCGCCGAGGCGCTCGATCTGCTCGAGGTCGACGAGCTCGGCCTCGACCGTCACGACCGGGACATCCTGCGGACGATCTGCGAGAAGTTCGGCGGCGGCCCCGTGGGCCTGTCGACGCTCGCCGTCGCCGTCCACGAGGAGTCCGACACGATCGAGGACGTCTACGAGCCCTACTTGCTGCAGCAGGGCCTCCTCGAGCGCACGCCCCGCGGCCGCGCCACCACCCGCCGCGCCTGGGAGCACCTGGGGCTGAAGCCGCCCGAGAGCGCCGGCCCGTCGTTGTTCTGACCGTGCCAAAAGGGGTCTGACCCCTTTGGCACCCTTCTGTGACCGATCTCACACCCGGATCGCCAGTCCGCTGGTCTCGTTCGGCGGCGATGGAGGGGTACCCGCCCGGCCCGCGTCTTCCGCGCACGTTGCAGGGGCTGCGCATGCTCGCGACCGAGCACCGGATGCTCGAGCGCTACCGCCGCCGCTGGGGCGATGTCTTCACGCTGAACCTGTGGCCGTTCGAGCGGCTCGTCGTGGTCAGCGATCCCGCCGAGGTGAAGCGGATCTTCCAGGGCGACCCGCACGAGCTGCACGCGGGGGAGGGCAACCGCGTGCTCGAGCCCCTCGTCGGCTCGGAGTCGGTCCTCCTCCTCGACGACGACGAGCACCTGCGGCGGCGCAAGCTGCTGCTGCCCGCGTTCCACGGCGAGCGCATGCGCGTCTACGGAGAGCTCATGCGGGAGATCGCGGACGCCGAGATCGATGCCTGGCCGCTCCGCAGCGAGTTCCCCGTCCACGCGTCGATGCAGCGGATCACGCTGCGGGTGATCGTCCGCGCGGTCTTCGGCGTCGAGGACGACGCGCGGGCGCTCGAGCTCGAGGAGCTCCTCGTCCAGGTGACTGAGCTTGGCCAGCGCGTGCTCATGGTTCCGCCGCTCCAACGCGACTTCGGCGGCCACGGCCCGTGGTATCGCGTCGGCCAGGTCGGGGAGCGCGTCGACGCCCTTCTCTACGACGAGATCGCGCGTCGCCGCTCGGCGCCCGACGCGGACGCCACGGACATCCTGTCGATGCTCGTGGCCGGCTCCGACCTCACCGACGAGCAGCTGCGCGACGAGCTGATGACGCTTCTCGTCGCCGGCCACGAGACGACGGCGACCGGGATGTCGTGGGTCGTCGAGCGCGTCCTCCGTCACCCGCCCGTGCACGCGCGCCTGTGCGCGGAGCTGGCGGACGGCGAGGACGGCTACCTGGACTGCGTGATCAAGGAGGCGCTGCGCGTGCGGCCGGTGATCACCTACGTGATGCGGACGCTGAAGTCGCCGATGGACGTCGCCGGCTACACGATCCCGACCGGCGCGACGCTCGGCACCTCGATCCTCCTCATCCATCGCCGCGCGGACCTCTACCCGGAGCCCTACGCGTTCCGGCCCGAGCGCTTCGAGGAGAGCCCGCCGGACACCTACGGCTGGCTCCCGTTCGGCGGCGGCGTGCGCCGCTGCCTGGGCGCGGCGTTCGCCGGCTTCGAGATGAAGCAGGTGCTGACGCAGGTCTTCGGCCGCCTCGACCTGCGGGTGGCCGACCCGCGGCCCGAGCGCCAGGCGCGCCGGGCCATCACGTTCGTGCCGGCGCGCGGGGCCCGCGTGGTGGTCGACGCACGCGTGCCGGCGGTTGCTCCCGCCGTCCCGATCCCAGCCTGAGTGGTTCCATGGCGGCGTGCGCTCGCCGCCCCACGGCTACTGCCTGAGCCCGGACGTGCGCCGCCTGCTCCGAGCCGGGCCGCCGCCCCGTGCGCTGCGCTGGGTGGTGGACGTCGTCGGCCCGGGCGCCCGCGTCCCGATCGCGCCGGATGCCCGGCTCCCGCGTTACGAGCCGTACGAGCTCGGGCTCGAACGGCCGCCGGCATGGGCCCGGCGCCCCGAGGTGTGGAGCGCGGCGATCGCGGCCTTCCACGGTCCGGCGCCCCGCCGTCGAGCCGCGGTTCATCCACCGCGACTACCACCCGGGCAACGTCCTCTGGGCCCGGGGCCGCGTGAGCGGCGTCGTCGACTGGGCGAACGCGAGCATCGGCGTGCCTGAGGTCGACGTCGGCCACTGCCGACGGAACCTCGCCGACCGCTTCGGTCTGCCCGCCGCCGACCGCTTCCTCGAGCTCCACCAGTCGATCTCGGGTCGCCGCGACTACCACCCGTATTGGGACATCGTCGCCTCGCTCGGCGGCCTCGACGTCCAGCTGGGCGGCCGCCGCGACCTGGCGGCGGAGGACTTCCTGGCGGCGGCGGTGGCGAAGTTGTGACCAGCGCCGTCGTCAGCGACGCCCTCGAGGCCCCCCGATGCTCGTGTCGCACCGTGCGCCCGTTTGCATGCCGCCGCCGTCGCCACGGGTGACGTGCGTGACCTCCGCGTTCTCGACCCGGATCTCGTGCTCATCGAGATCTGGGTCCGGGCGACGCTGACCGCACCTGGGCGGATTACCGCGCGTTTATGCTCAGCGCTCTACTCTGATCCATCCCCATGGCGCACCTCTTCATCTGTCCCAACTGCGGTCACCGGCAGACCGCCTCCGACCGCAACGCCGGCTTCCGGCGTGAGCCGCGGGGCTGCGAGAAGTGCGCGTTCTCGTTCCTCTTCGAGCTGCTCGACGACTACTACCCGGCGCCGAACGCCGCGTTCTTCGCGTGCGACCAGAGCGGCAACATCATCCACTGCGGCCGCGGCTCGTTCGAGCTCACGGGGCTGCAGACGGAGAGGGTCATCGGCCGGCAGGTACGGGAGGTGCTGGGGCTGGACTTCGAAGACGACGGCGATCCGGTCGCGACGGTCCTGGAGTGGGGCGTGCGCGCAACGGGAAAACCCGTCACGGTGAACGCAGAAGGAGACCTTCCGGCTCGCGCTGTGGCCGACTTGTTTCCGGCTTACGATGACGACGGCGGGCTGCTGCTCGTGCTGACACCCTCCCAGTAGCATCAGCCGCTGGCATGTCCGACCGCCGCCGTAACGGCTTCATCCTGCTCCTGGTCCTGGGGTTGATCCTCGCCTCCGGCGTCGCGATCGCGAGCAAGAAGACGATCCTCGGGCTCGATCTGAAGGGCGGCGTCGAGCTCGTCTACCAGGGCAAGCCGAGCGCCCAGCAGCGCACGGTGACCGGCGAGGCGATCCAGCGCACGATCGACGTGATGCGCAAGCGCGTCGACCAGATCGGCGTCGCCTCGGCGGAGATCCAGCGCCAGGGGGCGGACCAGATCTCGATCGGGCTGCCCGACGTCCACAACCTGCAGCAGGCCGAGCGCCAGGTGGGCACGCCCGCGCAGCTCGCCTTCTACGACTGGGAGGGCGCGGGCATCCCGTGCCCGAGCCACTCGAGCGCCGCCGCGCTACTCGTCAACCAGCCGGGCAACCAGGCGGCGAACACGTTCTCCGAGGGCGCCGGCAACGCCTCGACCGGGTTGTCTCTCTACCAGGCGGCGAAGTGCGCCGCGACCCAGAAGGCCGGCCCCGGCGCCCACCTGCGGCTGACCCCGGAGTACTTCCTCTTCTACAAGAAGACGCACAACCCCGTCCCGAACGGGATCTTCCTCACGAGCAAGAGCGACTTCGCGAGCCTCAAGCCCTCCCAGCAGCCGCCGAACACCGAGCTCGTCACCGTTCCCGTGGGAATCACGGTCCTCCAGGCGCAGGACCAGAGCGGCAAGGCCAACGTCCCGCAGACCAACTTCGCCGCCCGGTTCTTCGTCCTGCGCGACAACGTCGCCGTCTTCGGCCGCGACATCACGAACCCGCAGCAGGGCTTCGACTCGAACCAGGTGGGCAGCCCGCCCGACGTCGAGTTCAAGTTCACGGGCAAGGGCAAGACGGAGTTCCACAGCGTCACGCGCGCGATCTCGCAGCGCGGGAAGCTCGTCAAGGCCTTCCAGGGGCTGACCGACGACCAGGCGCTGCAGCACTTCGCGGTGGCGCTCGACCGCCAGCTGATCTCCGTCGCGACGATCGACTACCGCAACCTGCCCGACGGCATCGACGGGACGAACGGCGCGATCATCACGGGCAACTTCACCATCTCGAGCGCCCAGGACCTGGCGAACCTGATCAAGCTCGGCGCGCTGCCGATCGGGCTGAAGCTGATCTCGTCCTCGCAGGTCTCGGCCACGCTGGGGAAGCAGGCGCTCCACCAGGGCCTGATCGCGGGCGCCGCCGGCCTCGCGCTGGTGATGCTCTTCCTGCTCCTCTACTACCGGGTGCTCGGCCTGATCGCGACGGGCGCGCTGATCGTCTACGGCGTCTACTTCTTCGCGCTGATCAAGCTCGTGCCGATCACGCTCACGTTGCCGGGCATCGCGGGCCTGATCCTCACGATCGGCGTCGCGGCCGATGCGAACATCGTGATCTTCGAACGCGTGAAGGAAGAGGTGCGCGCCGGGAGATCCATCGGCGCGGCCATCGCCGCGGGCTACAAGAAGGGCCTCTCGGCGATCATCGACGCGAACGTCGTGACGATCATGACGGCGTTCATCCTCTTCATCCTCGCGACCTCCGACGTCAAGGGCTTCGCGTTCACGCTGGGCATCGGCACGATCGTCTCCCTGTTCACGGCGGTCCTGGCGACCCAGGCGATCCTCGGGACGATGGGCCGCTCGAAGCTCATCCACACGCGCTCCGCGCTCGGCGTGCGCGAGAAGCAGCGGTCCTGGCACTTCGACTTCATGGGCGCGTCGAAGTACTTCTTCTCGATGTCGGGCGTGATCCTGCTCGTCGGCGCGCTGGCGATCGGCGGCCGCGGCCTGCACTTCGGGATCGACTTCGAGTCCGGGACGCGAATCACCACGGCGCTGAGCAAGCCGGCGTCCGAGGCGCAGGTGCGCGCCGTCATGAGCTCGGTCGGCGTCGCCGACGCGAAGATCCAGAAGCTCTCGAACAAGCGGCTCGGCAACACCGCGTTCCAGATCTCGAGCAAGACGCTGCAGCCCCCGCAGGTGACGAAGATCCAGAACGCGCTGAACGCGCGCTTCGGCGTGCCCAGCACCAAGTTCCAGTCGCAGTCGGTGGGCCCGACGTTCGGCAAGACCGTGGCCAACGCCGCGGTCGTGGCGATCATCGCCTCGCTGCTCGTGATCTCCGCCTACATCGCGCTGCGCTTCGAGTGGAAGTACGCGGTCCCGGTCCTCATCGCCCTCATGCACGACCTGCTCATCACGAGCGGCGTGTACTCGCTCACCGGCCGGCAGGTGACGACGTCGACGGTCGCGGCGCTCTTGACCATCTTGGGTTACTCGCTCTACGACACGATAATCGTGTTCGACCGGGTGCGAGAGAACGTGCCGCGGATGCCGCGCGCCGCCTTCTCGCAGATCGTCAACCGCTCGATGAGCGAGGTCCTGACGCGGTCGATGGCGACGACGTTCTGCACGCTGCTGCCGGTCGTCGCGCTGCTCTTCTTCGGCGGCTCGACCCTCAAGGACTTCGCCTTCGCGCTGATGATCGGCGTCGCGTCGGGCGCGTACTCGTCGATCTTCATCGCCTCGCCGGTGCTCACGCACTGGAAGGAGCGCGAGTCCGTCTACAAGGCGCGCCACGAGCGGCTCGCCACGGAGTCGCCCGACGGACTCGTGCCCGCGTACGCCCCCGTCGGCGCCGACGCCGAGCCGGTCAGGAAGGCCAAGGCCTCGCGCGGCCGGATCACCGCCCCCGACGATCAGGAGATCAGCCGCTCCGAGTTCGAGGCCCTGAAGGAGACGCTGGACGTCGACGAGCCCAAGAAGGTGCCGCGCGCG
>JAOPZQ010000570.1 GCA_025964075.1 Solirubrobacterales bacterium
ACGGTGCGCACCACGGTCATCCCCACCTCCGGCGACGCGGTGCCGATCGCGTTCGGCTACCACCCCTATCTCACGCTGCCCGGGGTCCCGCGGGAGCAGTGGCGGGTGTACCTGCCCGTGCTCCGACGGATGGTGCTCGACGAGCGGATGATCCCGACCGGCTCGGGCGAGGACGTCGCGCCGTTCGACGGGCCGATCGGCGATCGCGCCTGGGACGACGCGTTCGACCGTCTCGCACGACCGGCGCGATTCGAGCTGAGCGGCGGCGGACGGTCCGTCGCCGTCGAGCTCGTCGACGGCTACTCCGTGGCGCAGGTGTTCTCGCCACCCGGGGCAACGTTCATCTGCTTCGAGCCGATGACCGCGCCGGCGAACGCTCTGCACCTGCCGCCGGGGATGCTCGAGGAGGTCCCGCCCGGCGCCGAGCGGTCGGCGACGTTCCGGATCGCCGTCGCCGCAGCGTTCGGCGCGTGAGGGCGCTCGTCAACCGGGCCGTCGCCCCGGCGGCCGTGCCGGCGCCGAGCGACGAGGCGACGGCGTTCCACGCCGCGCTCCCCGGCTACCGGCCGACGTTTCTGCACGACCTCGCGGCGCTCGCGCGGGAGCTCGGCCTGCGCGCGGTCGCGGTCAAGGACGAGTCGGACCGGCTCGGGCTGCCCGCGTTCAAGGTGCTCGGCGCGTCGTGGGCGGTCGAGTGCGCGTTGCGCGACGAGCCCGGCGTGCACACCCTCGTCGCCGCCAGCGCCGGGAACCATGGTCGCGCCGTCGCCCACGTCGCGGCGCTCCGGGGCCTGCGCTGCCGCGTCTACCTCCCGGCCCGCTCGGCCCCGGCCCGGCGCGAGGCGATCGCGGGGGAGGGAGCCGAGGTCGTCGTCGTCGAGGGCACCTACGAGGAGGCCGTCGCCCGCGCCGCCGCGGACGGCGCTCGGGACGGGGTCATGGAGCTCGCCGACGTAGGGGAGGGCGGCGCCGCGAGCCGCGTCATCGACGGCTACGCGACGCTCTTCGCCGAGATCGCGGATCCGTTCGACGTCGTCCTCGTGCCGGTGGGAGTCGGCTCGCTCGCGGCCGCCGCGGCGCGCTTCGGCGCGGCGACCGGCACACAGGTGATCGGCGTCGAGCCGGCGACCGCCGCGTGCCTGACGGCGTCGCTGGCCGCGGGCGCGCCGACCGCCGTCCCGACCCCGGGGACGGCGATGGCCGGCCTCGACTGTGCCCGGGTCTCGGCGGCGGCGTGGCCGTCATTGCGGGACGGGATCCACGGCACGCTGGCTATCGCGGACGCCGAAGCGCACGCGGCGATGCGCGAGCTCGCCGCCGGCGGGCTCGCGATCGGCGACTGCGGCGCGGCGCCGCTCGCCGCCCTCAGGGCCCTCGCCTCCGACCCCGAGTGCGCGGCATTGCGCGACGCGGTCGGCCTCGGGGCGGCCACGCGCGTCGTCCTCGTCGCGACCGAGGGCCCGACGGATCCCGCCGCTTATCGCTCCGTGGTGTCGAATAGCATCGCCCGATGATCTCTCGACTCGTCGCCGTCGGCGCGTTCGCGCTGGCGCTCGCCGTGCCGGCCGCGGCCGGCGCCACGATCGTCTACGACAAGGGCGTCGCCTCGGCCCATCCGTCCGTCTGGATCGCGGCCGACGACGGCAGCGGAGGCCACCGGCTGACCGCCGGCCAATTCCCGCACATCGCGCCCGACGGGCAGACGGTCCTGTTCGAGCTGCCGGCCGCGAAGCCGACCGGCTTCAAGCCGCGGCTGATGAAGATCCCGGCCGCGGGCGGCACGCCGACGGTCCTCGTCGCGCCGGTGTGGAGCGGCGACGGCTTCGCCTGGTCCCCGAACTCGAAGACGATCGCCACGGTCACCGGCCCCGAGGTGGGGACGAAGCGCCTCGTCCTCGTCGACGTGGCCACCGGCGCGCAGCGGACCGTCGCGCGCGGCACGTTCGTCGGCGTCAGCTTCTCGCCCGACGGCGCGTCGATCGCCTACGCGCGCGCGCCGCGCGACGGCTACCCGTTCCGCTCCGAGATCTACACCGCGGCGGTCGCCGGCGGCGCGCCGGTCAAGATCACGACCGGCGGGCACAGCCAGCAGCCGGTGTGGGGCCCGACCGCGATCGCGATCACGCGCCAGCGGAGGTCGAACCACAAGGGCGACGGGCCCAAGCAGGACGTCTTCCTCGTGCAGCCGAACGGCACCGGTCTGAAGCGGCTGACGCGGACGAAGGTGCCGTACCTCCTCACCGGCCCGGCGCCGCGGGAGTGGTCCGCCGACGGCACGCACCTGCTCGCCGAGTTCGGCGGCCAGGACACCGACTTCGCCGAGACCGTCGACCCCGTCACGGGGAAGTTCCGGCTCGTCGGCACCGCGCGGAACGGGATCATCGGCTGGCGCCTCTCGCACGACGGCTCGACGATCCTCGGCATCACCGGCGGCTACGACCCGACCGGGCCGCACGACCTCGTCAGCGTCCCCTACGCGGGCGGCACGCCGACGATCCTCGCCCGCCACGCGTTCGCCGCCGACTGGACCCGTTAGACCGAGCGCAGGTAGACGGTCTTCGTCGTCGTGAAGAACTGCCGGGCGGCCTTGCCCTGCTCGCGACTCATGCTGCTCGAGCCCTTGACGCCGCCGAACGGGACGTGCGGCTCGACGCCCGCCGTCTCGCGATTGACGTGGACGACGCCGGACTGGGTGCGCCGGACGAACGTCGTCGCCTTCGCGATGTCGCGCGTGAAGAGCGCCGAGGAGAGGCCGAACTCGGTGTCGTTCGCCGCCGCCAGCGCCGCGTCGTAGTCGTCGACCTCCTCGATTACGAGGACGGGGCCGAAGATCTCCTCGCGCATCAGCGCGCTGCCCGCCGCCACGCCGGCGAGGAGGGTGGGCTCGGCGAAGCAGCCGCCCTCCTCGTCGATCCCCCCGCCGGCGACCACCTCGACCCGCTCCTCGCGCGCGAGCGCGAGGTAGGCGGCGACCGTGTCGCGCTGCTCGGCCGACGCGAGCGGCCCGACGTCGGTGGCCTCGTCGAACGGATCGCCGACCACGAGACCGTCGACCTGCGCGCGGAGCAGCTCGCGGAAGCGCGGGGCGATGGCCCGCTCGACGTAGACGCGGCTCGTCGCGGTGCAGCGCTGGCCCGTCGAGAGCATCGCGCCGCGGACGACCTGGACCGCCGCGTCCTCGAGGTCGGCGTCGGCGAGGACGATCGCCGGGTTCTTGCCGCCGAGCTCGAGCTGCACCTTGACGTTGCGATCGGCGACCGCCTGGCGCAGCCGCACTCCGACCGGGCCCGACCCGGTGAAGGTGAGCGCGGCGAGCCGGGGGTCGCCCGTCAGCGCCGGCGACATCGCGCGACCCTTCCCCGTGACGAGGTTGAGGACGCCGTCGGGAAGCCCGGCGGCGGCCAGCGTCTCGGTGAGGAGCACGGCGCTGCCGGACGCGGCCTCGGCGGGCTTCCACACGACCGCGTTCCCGAAGCCGAGCGCGGGGGCGAGCTTCCAAGTGGGGATCGCGAACGGGAAGTTCCACGGCGTGATCGCGCAGACGACGCCGAGCGGCTCCTCGACCGTGAACAGCATCGTCGCGGGGTCGGCGCTCGGGTAGGTCTCGCCGCTCGGCTGCAGCAGCTCGCCCGCGAAGTAGCGGAGGATCGCCGCGCTGCGGAGGACCTCGGCGCGCGCGTCCCGGAGCGCCTTGCCCATGTCGGAGGTGAGGCGCCGCGCGCCCTCGTCGGCCCGGGCCTCGAGCGCGTCGGCGGCGCGGCGCAGGATCTCCGCGCGCGCC
>JAOPZQ010000594.1 GCA_025964075.1 Solirubrobacterales bacterium
ACGCTCTTCCGATCTCGTACGCGACCGCGGCCGACCAGACGCACTCGGCGACGGTCGTGTACTACCAGCCGGGCCACAAGCGGGACGCCCAAGAGGTCCAGAAGGTCCTCAAGCAGGGGGCCGTCGAGGCGCTCGGCGGGGCCAACAGCACCACCACGGTCTGCGCGCTCAAGCAGGTCGCCGGCCAGCCGCAGTCGAACCCCTGCCAGTCCGACGTCGTCGTCATCGTCGGGTCCGACGTCACGCACTAAGCCGGGGCCCGAGACCCCGCATGGCCCCGTTCCTCGACCTCCCCGCGCGCAGCGTCAAGCCCCGGGAGTCCGGGCTTACCCACGTGCTCGATCGCGGCCTCGCGGTGCGGGAGGTCGACGACCTGATGGAGGTCGCGGGCGGCTCCGTCGACCTCGTCAAGCTCGGCTGGGGCACGGCGCTCGCGACGGCGAACCTGCGCCCGAAGCTCGAGCGCTACCGGGCCCACGACATCCCCGTCGTGCTCGGCGGGACGCTGACCGAGCTGGCGATCCGCCAGGGTCGCGTCGAGGGGCTGATCGCCTACCTCGAAGAGCTCGGTCTCGATCACGTCGAGGTCTCCGACGGCACGATCGTCCTCGACCACGACGACAAGCTCGCCCTGATCCGCCGTCTCGCCGGGCGCTACCGCGTCCTCTCCGAGGTCGGCTCGAAGGATGACGAGCGCATCATGGCGCCCTACCGGTGGGTCGAGCAGATCGGCACCGAGCTCGAGGCGGGCGCGTGGAAGGTCATCGCCGAGGCGCGCGAGAGCGGCACGGCCGGCATCTTCCGCCCCGACGGCGAGGTCCGCATGGGGTTGATCGACGAGATCGCGCACGCGATCCCGCCGGACCGCGTCCTCTTCGAGGCGCCGCGGAAGGAGCAGCAGGTGTGGTTCCTGCGCCGCTTCGGCGCCGAGGTCAACCTCGGCAACATCGCGCCGGGGGACGTGCTCTCGCTGGAGACGCTGCGCCTCGGCCTGCGTTCGGACACCGTCGACCTGTGATCCTCCTCGCTCGCCACGGGGAGACCGACGACAACGTCCCCCCGCTCCGCTTCCAGGGCATGCGCGACACGCCGCTCAACGCGCGCGGGCGCGAGCAGGCGCACGCGCTCGCGGCACGCGTCGTGCGCGAGCGCCCCGACGTGCGGGCGCTCTACTGCTCGCAGCTGGGGCGGGCGCGGGAGACGGCGGAGATCGTCGGCGCCTCCGTGGGGCTCGTGCCCGAGGTCGACGAGCGCTTCGCCGAGTCGTTCCGCGGCGAGTGGGAGGGCCATCTGTTCCCCGAGATCGAGGCGCGCGACCCCACGGGGTACGCGGCGTTCCATCGCGCCGGCGCCGACTTCCGCTTCCCCGGCGGCGAGTCGATGCAGGAGCACCAGGACCGCGTGCTCGCGGGGCTCGAGGACGTCCGCGGCGACGGCCGGTCGCCGGCGATCGTCGTGTGTCACCGCGGCACGATCCGGGTCGCGCTCTGCCACGCTCACGGCCAGAGCCTCGACCACTTCTGGGAGTGGGACGTGCCGAACACCGCGCTGATCGAGCTGTGACGACGCTCCCCCGCCTCGCGTTCGCCGCACTGGTGGCCGCGACGATCGCCGCCTTCTTCGTCACGCAGCGCCTGAAGCACGAGCCCGCGGTCCTGAACGGCAAGCACGGGACGAGGTTCCTGCATCCGCTGAACTTCTCGCCGGACGGCAACGGGCTCCAGGATCGGCTCCGCATCCAGTTCAGCCTGCGCCGGGAGGACGACATCACGGTCACCGTGGTGAGCGACAAGACCGGCGACGTCGTCAAGCGCCTGGCGAGCGCCATGCACGCTCGGCCGTACCGGTCGATCGTCCTGCACTGGTACGGGACCACCGACGACGGCCGCCGGGCGCCGGACGGCGCCTACCGCGTGCGAGTCGGCCTGCGACGGGAGGGCCGCTCGCTCACGCTCCCGGGCATCGTGCGGGTCGATCGGGCGCCGCCGGTCGTGCGGGTCACCGCGGTGTCGTCGAGGGTCACCAAGCTGCCGGCGCCGATCGTCGCGCCCGGCACACCGGTCGACGTGCAGTTCCGGGGCACGAGCCTGCGCCAGCCGAAGCTCATGGTCATCCGGACCGACCTGCCGCAGCCGCGCGTCGTGCGCGTGATCGACGGCACGTCGCGAAGCCGCGCGGTGTCGTGGGACGGGGCGATCGACGGGGCGCCGGCGCCGCCGGGTACCTACCTGCTCGGGATCGAGACGCGCGACGCCGCGGGCAACCTCGGGCACTACCCCTCGACGCTGCCCAACCGGCAGGCCGTCGTCGGGACTCCCGTGCGCCTGCCGGCGCGGCTCCCCGACCCGGCGGGGGTCACCGTGCGGCGCGTAGGGGTGGCGCCCGTGAGCGTCGCGCCGGTCACGGCGGGCGGCAAGATCGCGTTCCACGTCGACTCCCGGCTCGCTCCGTACCGGTGGGACGTCCGGCGGCTCGGCTCCGCCACGCCGCATTCGTCCGGAACGGGGACGCGCACCACACTGACCGTGACCGCGCCGCGCGGCGTCTCCTCGGCGTATCTGCTCGAGGTGCGCGCGAACGGAGGCCTCACGCAGCTGCCGTTCGCGGTCCAGAACCGCACGCCGGCGAGTCGCCGGGTGCTCGTCGTCCTCCCCTACCTGAGCTGGCAGGCGCGGAACGGGGTCGACTGGAACCACGACGGCGTCCCCGACACGTTGACGCGCGGCGGCCCGGCGCCGCTCTACCGCGTGCTCGGCCTGCCGGCCGCGTTCGGCCAGCAGGAGGCGCCGCTGCTCATCTACCTCGACCGCGCGGGCCTGCGCTACGACCTCACGACCGATGCCGCTCTGGCGCTCGGGCAGGGCCCGCGGCTCGCCGGCCACAGCGGGGTCCTCCTCGCGGGCGAGCCCGGCTGGACGACGCCGGCGCTCGGCGGCGCGCTGCGGCGCTACGTCAGCGGCGGCGGCAAGGTGCTGATCGCCGGCACCGACGCGCTGCGCCGGACTGCGACGCTGGCCCCGGCCGGAGCCGCGGGGCTCGCTCTGACCGCGCCGACGCCGGAGGCCGAGACCGACGTCTTCGGCCTGCGCTACGGGGCGCACGCGCTCGCCAAGAGCCCGATCACGGCGTTCTCGGCGAACGCGACGCTGTTCGCCACCACCGGCGGCCTGTTCGCGGGCTTCACCTCGTACGAGCCGCTCGCGTCGACCGGTCGCGCGAAGCTGCTCGGGTACGCCGGGCCGCGGCCGGGCGTCACCGTCATCGCGCAGGTGCAGCTCGGCCAGGGTCAGGTGATCCGTCTCGGCCTCCCGGAGTTCGGTGCGCGGCTGCTGCACGACGATCCCGCGAAAGCACTCATGAGGCAGGCGTGGACGCTTCTCTCGCAGTAGCCGTCGGCGTTCAGAAGTCGGGCGCGGTCGCCGTGGCGCTCCTGGCGGCGACGGTGCTGCTCGCGCGCACGCCGCGGATCCGCGCGCTGGCGATGCTCGGCGCGCTCGTCCTCACGCCGGTGCTCCTGATCACGCAGGTCTACCACACGGCCCAGTTCGCGCCGGCGCGCCACCATCCCGCGCTCGCCGTGGCGATCGGCGCCGTCGCGGTCGTCGGCCTCTGCGGTGCGGGGGCGCTCCTGCGCCGCTGGCCGGATGCGTTCCCGGTGGCCGCCGTGCTCGCCCTGCCCTTCAGGATCCCGATCGCCGTCGGCGGCTCGACGGCGAACCTCCTTGTGCCGCTCTACCTCGTCGTCGGCGCCGGCGTGCTCGCCCACCTGTGGCCGACGCTCGCGGCGATGCGCCGCGGCGACCCCGAGGTCGGCGACGAGGATCCGGACCGCCCCGGCCGTCCGCTGGCGCTCGCGCTCGCCGCGTTCGTCGTGCTCTACGGCCTGCAGACCCTGTACTCGAATGACGTCACCAAGGCGGAGGACAACCTCGTCTTCTTCTACGTGCCGTTCGCGCTCCTGTTCGTGCTCGTGCGCGGTCACGCATGGAACCGCCGGACGCTCATCGCCTGCTTCGCCGTGCTCGTCGGCCTGGCGGTCGTGTTCGCCGGGATCGGCTTCGTCGAGTACCGCACGCGCACGCTGCTGCTGAACCCGAAGGTCATCGACGCGAACCAGTTCGCCACCTACTTCCGCGTGAACTCGCTGTTCTTCGACCCGAACATCTACGGGCGCTTCCTCGCGCTCGTCATGCTGCTGCTGACGGCGGTGCTGATCTGGACCCGGCGACCTCGCCACGCCGTCGCCGCGATCGTGCTGCTCGCCGTGCTCTGGGGCGGGCTCGTGCTGACGTTCTCGCAGTCGAGCTTCGCCGCCCTCCTGCTCGGCCTCGCCGTGCTCGCCGCGCTGCGCTGGAGCGTGCGCCTGACCCTCGTCGCCGTGGTGGTGGCGATCGCGGTCGGCGGCGGCTACGCGGCGGTCAGCGGCCGCAGCCTGCACATCTCGCTGAGCTCTTCGTCGAAGGCGAACTCGACGACGAACGGTCGCTTCGACCTCATCAAGGGCGGCGTGACGCTGTACGGCAAGCGGCCGATCTTCGGCTGGGGGTCGGGTTCGTTCTCGCGCGTCTACCGGCGTGAGCGGAGCGCGTCGAGCGAGCGCGCGACGAGCGCGTCGCACACCATCCCCATCACGGTCGCCGCCGAGCAGGGGATCCCCGGCCTCGTCGCCTACCTGGCGATCCTCGTGACGGCGTTCCTGCTGCTCTTCCGCCGCGTCCGCGGGGATCCTGTCCGCATCGCGCTGGCGGCGCTGTTCGCCGCGCTCGTCCTTCACACGATGACCTACGCCGACTTCCTCGAGGACCCGGTGACGTGGGCGATCCTCGGCGCCGCGGTGGCGCTCGCGGCGCGCGGGTCCTCGACGGGCGATGACGCGCCCCCGGCCGCGGGTGAACCGGTCCCAGTAGCAGCCGGATGACCGCGGTCTCGAGCAAGGCGAGCCCGGCTACCGGGCCGAGGCCACGCGAGTCGAGCGCGCGGGAGCTGCGGATCGGCGACGGCGCGCTCGCCGCCGTCCTCGCGCTGGGCGCGGTCGCGGCGTGGGCGCTCACGCGGACCTACCCGAACTACGACGCCTATTTCCACCTCGTGTGGGGTCGCGAGGTCGTGCACGGGATCAAGCCCTCGTTCGCTGCCTACGCGGCGCCGACGGAGCACCCGCTATTCGTGGCGCTCGCCGCGGTGGCGGCGGTGTTCGGCCGCGCCGGGGACCGGCTGCTCGTCCTCGTCACGGCGCTGTCGCTCGCGGGCCTCGCGGTGGCCCTCGTGCGGCTCGGTCGTCTCGTGCTGGGGCGCTGGTCGGGAGTCGTCGCCGCCGTCTTCGTCCTCACGTCGTCCTCGGTGCTCCTCTACGCGGCGAAGGCCTACGTCGACCTGCCGTTCCTCGCCGCGGCGGCCTGGGCGGCCGCGCTCGAAGCCGAGCGCCCCCGCCGCGGCGCGCCGGTGATGGCGCTCCTCGTCGCCGCGGGGCTCCTCCGCCCCGAGGCGTGGCTGCTGATCCTGGCGTACCTGGTCTGGTGTTGGCCGAGCGCCAGCAGAGGGGCCAGGCCCCTCTGGAAGTCCCGGCTCCTCCTCGTGGCGCTGGCCGCGGTCGCCCCGGTGGGTTGGGCGGTCCTGGATCTCGTGGTCACCGGGGACGCGCTGCACTCGCTGCACGCCACCGGCAAGCTCGCCGAGGACCTGAGCCGGGGCAGGGACCCGAGCGCGCTCCCCGGCGCGCTCGTCTCCTTCCTCGTGACGACGCTCCGCGCGCCGGTGGCCGCGCTCGGCGTCGCCGGCCTGGCGCTGGCGCTCAGACGCCGCGGCTGGCGGCCGCTCGCGATTCCCCTCGCGCTGATCGCCGCGGGCACCGTGACCTTCGTCGTCACCGGCCTCGCCGGCTTCAGCGTCCTGCCGCGCTACCTGACGCTGCCGGCGGTCGGCCTGACGCTGTTCGCCGGCTACGCGATCACGGGGTGGAGCGAGCTCGACCGCACGGATCCGTGGCGCGAGCGCTGGCGCTGGACGGCCGTCGCCGCGGTCGCCCTCGGGCTCGTGGGCGCGGGGGTGCTGCTGCCGGGCGCGGCACGGAAGCTGGACCGCGAGGTGCGCTTCGTGCGCGCGACGCACGAGGAGCTGCGGTCGCTGCTCCACCGTCCAGCGGTCGAGGCCGGCCGCGCCTGCGGCCCGGTCGTCTTCCCCACCTACCGCCTGGTCCCCGACGCCCGGTGGCTGCTCGACGCCCGCCGCGGCACGGTCACGGCGCGCGCGGCGACGGAGTCGCGGACCGGCGTGCGCGTCTACGTGACCGGCTCAGACCGCGCCGTGAGGCGCCTCGGCCGAGCCGCCGGCGTCGACCCGAGCACGAACGAGCCCGACGAGCGCTTCCGCGAGGTCGCCCGCTCCGGGCCGCTCGAGGCCTGGGTGCGCTGCCCGTAGCGTCCGGATCAGGTCGCGACCGGCTGGGCCGGCGTCAGGCCGTGCCGGCGCATCACGTCGCCGATTGCGGCGCGGTCCGGCGGCCCGCCCGCGGATGCGGCGAGGACTTCGCCCACCTCGCGGAAATAGGCGGGTCCGAAGAGGCCCGGGCTGATGACCGCGAGGAACTTGGCCGCGACGCTTCCCCGGTTCTCGAAGCCGTGGATCGCGCCGCGCATCACGCAAACGGCGTCGCCGGGCCCGATCTCGGTCGTCTCGCCGTCGATCGTGAAGGTCGAGACGCCCTCGAGCCCGTAGATCGTCTCCTCGAACCCGTCGTGGCTGTGGGGCGCCGGCATCTTCGCGGCCGCCGGCACGTTGCACTCGAAGACGGTCACGCTCCCGCCTGACTCCGGGGCCTCGACGAGGAAGCGGACGCTCATGTCGCCGACCGGGATGGTCTCTCTCGAAGATGCGTTCATTCCGTAGACGGTAGGGCATGCATGCCCGCCGGCTACCCAGCGGGGAGTGGGATGGCGGCCGCGACGAGTGTGCCGCCGCCCGGCGGGCTCTCGACGCGGAGCCGGCCGTCGACCGCGGCGAGCCGATCCTCGAGGCCCAGTAGACCCGTCCCGTCGCGCCGCGCGCCTCCGACGCCGTCGTCGCGCACCCGGACGGCAAGCGTGCCGTCCTCGATGCGCGCCGTGACGTCGGCGTGCTCCGCGCGGGCGTATTTGGCGACGTTGGTCAGCGCCTCGGCGACGACGAAGTACGCGGTCGCCTCTACCGCGGCGGGCAGCCGGCCGACGGACACGCCGTTCTCGACCGGCACCGGCACTCGCGAGGACAGCGCCTCCACGGCCGCCCGCAGCCCACCCCGGGTGAGGACAGCGGGGAGGATGCCGTGCGCGAGCTCCCGGAGCTCGCCCGTCGCCCGCCGTGCGTGGTCGAGCGCCTCGGCGAGGAGCGCGTCGGCGGCCGCCTCCTCGTCATGGAGTGCTTCGCGGGCCAGGTTCAGCGTGATCACGGTGTGGACGAGGCGCTGCTGCGCCCCGTCGTGGAGGTCCCGAACCACCCGCCGGCGCTCCTCGTCCGCCGCGGCGACCACCCGGGCCCGCGACGCGGCGAGGTCCGACCGCGCCTGGACGTTCGAGATCGCCGTAGCGACCAGCTCGGTGAACTCCGTGATGCGCGCCTCGGCGTCGGCCGGCAGCGGCTCGGCCTGCCGCGAGGCGGCGCACAGCGCGCCCCAGATCCTCCCTTCGACGACGATCGGGCTGCCGACCGCCGAGCGCACGCCCATCTCCCGCATGTAGGGCCCCAGCGAGCCGGTGGCGTTCGCGTAGTCGTCGAAGCGAGCGGGCCGTCCCGTCCGCAGCACGCGCGCGTTGACGTTCTCCCCTTCCAAGGTCAGCCGGTCGGGGACCGGGATCTGGGTGTCGCGCTCGCCCGAGATGGTGACGATGGTCGTCGTCCCGTCGTCCTCGTAGCGGAAGATTCCCGTGAGGTCGACGCGGAGCAGCCGTCGCACCTCGTCGCCGACCGCGGCGAAGATCGCCGCCGGCGGCGACTCGCGCGCGACCAGCGTCGCCACGCGCCG
>JAOPZQ010000596.1 GCA_025964075.1 Solirubrobacterales bacterium
GCCCCCGGCGGAGATCCCCGCCTCGAGCTCCCGCCGGCCCAACGCCGGCTCGCGCCCGTCGGCGATCCTCGCGGCGCCGGAGCGATGGACGCCGCGGCCTCGCTCTTCGCCGCGGGCCACGGGCCGGTCCTGCTCGCCGGCGCCGAATGCCCCGTGCTCTCCGCCGTCCACGCGAAGGCGGCCCTCGACGACCTCGAGCACGAATGCGACCTCGTCATCGGCCCGATGTTCGGCGGCGGCTGGTACCTGCTCGGCCTCAGCCGCCCGCTCCCGGATCTCGCCTCCCTGCCGGCCGACAGCTGGGACAGCCCGGACGTGATGGCGCTCGCGGTCGTCGCGGCCCAGAACGCCGGCCTCGAGATCGGCCTGCTGCGCCCGGAGCGCCGCCTGCTGACGCCGGCGGACTACCGCGCGGCGGCGGTGGACCCGCTGGTGCCGGCGGAGGTTCGAGCGGTGCTACCTAGCTGGGGGGCAGGGACTTGAACCCCGGTCTCGAGGACCAAAACCTCGCGTCCTAGCCAGTTGGACCACCCCCCAAGGGCGAACCGCGCATTATGGCGCCCTACCGCGTCCTCACACCAGCGACGGCCGCGTCGGCAGCGCGCGCTGCAGCCGCAGGAGCGCTCGCGGCGAGCCGCGCAGCTTCAGCCGCCGGCGCAGGATCGCGCTGGCCGGACGGCGGCCGTGGACGGCGAGGTCGATCCAGTCGCCCCAGCTCGACTCGAGCGTCACGTCGGCGGCCGTCGTCTCGCCCGGCTCGGCGCGCGTGGCGCCGTTCGCCACCTGGAGGTGCCATGGGTCGGCGTCGCTGAAGCGCCACTGGATCGTCAGGGGAGTCGCGACGCCGTCGCTCATTCCGCGGGCCACGACATCGGACGCGTTCCTCGCCTTCGTCGAGGAGCGGCCCGACGCGTGGCGCATGGTCACCCGCAACGTCGCCGACCCCGACACGGCCGAGGCGACGCGGCGCCTCCAGGACGAGGTCGTCCGGATGATCGCCCTGCTCCTCGCCGTCCACACGCCGCCGTCCCGCAAGCGCGAACCGGACCTCGAGCACACGATCGAGATGCACGCCGAGCTGCTCTTCGGCGCGATCTCCACGTTCGCCTCCTGGTGGACCGAGCACCCGGAGATCTCCCGGGCCCGCGCCGTCGAGACGATCATGGACTTCGCGTGGACCGGACTCGAGCGCGTCACCGCGGGCGAGCGCTGGCGCACCTGACCGGTACGATCCCCCGGACGTGAGCGCCCCCGTCGTCGTCATCCTCGCTGCGGGCGAGGGCACCCGGATGCGCTCCGCCGTGCCCAAGCTCCTCCACCCGCTCTGCGGGCGCCCGATGGTCCTCTGGCCGGTGGCCGCCGCGCTCGAGGCCGGCGCGGCGAAAGTCGTCGTCGTCGGCGGGCCCGATCGCGCGCTCGCGCCCGTCCTGCCCGAGGGCGTCACGCTCGTCGTGCAGCCCGAGCCGCGGGGCACGGGCGACGCCGTGCGAGCGGCCGTCGGCGAGGTGGACCCGCAAGCGGCGGCGATCGTGATGAACGGCGACGTGCCGCTGATCGAGGCGGACACGATCGCGCGGCTCGTCGCGGCGCACGCCGCCGACGGCGCGGCCGCGACGCTCGTGACCATGTCGCTCGCCGAGCCGGGCGCCTACGGGCGGGTGGTGCGGGCCGCGGACGGGAGCGTCGAGCGCGTCGTCGAGGCCAAGGCCGCCGGCGACGCCACCGCGGAGGAACTGGCGATCTGCGAGGTCAACGCCGGGATCTACGCGTTCGACGGCCGCGCGCTCGTCGAGGCGCTGGCCGAGATCCGTGCCGACAACGCCCAGGGCGAGTACTACCTCCCGGACGCGGTCCCCGTCCTCCGCGCCGCCGGCCGGCGGGTGGCCGCGCTCCTGGTCGACGATCCGTCGATCGTTCTCGGCGTCAACGACAGGGTCGAGCTCGCCGCGGTCCGGGCGCTCGCGCAGCGCCGGATCCACGAGCGGCACATGCGCGCCGGGGTCACGGTCGTCGACCCGGACTCGACGTCGATCGACGTCGGAGTCGAGATCGGCCGGGACACCGTGATCGAGCCCTCGACGTTCCTGCGCGGCGCGACGCGCATCGGCTCCGGCTGCCGGATCGGGCCGCTGACGACGATCGAGGACGCGGTCGTCCACGACGACGTGACGATCCGCCACTCCTTCCTCACGCAGTGCGAGCTCCACGACGGGGTGACGGTCGGCCCATACGCCTACCTGCGCCCGGGGGCGGTCCTGCGCGAGCGCGCGAAGGCCGGCACGTTCGTCGAGATCAAGAACTCGGACATCGGCGCGCGCACGAAGGTCCCGCATCTGTCGTACGTCGGCGATGCCGACGTGGGCGAGGACACCAACATCGGCGCCGGCAACATCACCGCCAACTACGATGGCCGGCGCAAGCACCGGACGACGATCGGCTCGCGTGTGAAGACCAGCGTGGACACGGCGTTCGTGGCACCCGTGACCGTGGGCGACGACGCGTACACGGGCGCCGGTTCGGTGATCACGGAGGACGTGCCGGAGGGGGCCCTCGGCATCGCGCGGGAGCGACAGCGCAACGTCGAGGGGTACGCGAATCGCAAACGGGAGGAGCCGGACCGATGAGCCCGCTGACGTCGGAGGCGCGCCGTACACTGGGATCGCGCATGAGCGCCCTCCAGCCCGAGACCGTCCGATCCCACCTGGACATCGGCTACCACAAGCGGCTGATGGTCGTCGCGGGTCGGGCGAACCGCGAGCTGGGCGGCAAGATCGCCGAGAAGCTCGGCGTCGAGCTCGGCTCCGTGACGCTGAAGACGTTCTCCAACGGCGAGGTCTACTGCCGCTACGAGGAGTCGATCCGCGGCGCCGACGTCTTCATCGTGCAGCCCACCTGCGGCAACCCGCTCGAGGGCCTGACGGCGAACGACGCGCTGATGGAGCTGCTCGTGATGGTCGACGCCGCCGTGGGCGGCTCCGCCCATCGCGTCGTCGCGGTCTGTCCGTGGTACGGCTACTCGCGCCAGGACAAGAAGTCGGCGCCGCGCGAGCCGATCAGCGCTCGCCTCGTGGCGCGGATGCTGGAGGCGGCGGGCATCGACCGCATGGTCACGATGGACCTCCACTCCGGCCAGATCCAGGGCTTCTTCGCGAAGCCGTGCGACCACATGACGGCGATGAACATGCTGAGCCAGTACTTCGCCGACCAGGGCCTCGAGGACCTCGTGGTCGTCGCCCCCGACGCCGGCCGCGTGAAGCTCGCGAAGAAGTTCGCCGCGAAGATCGGGGCCGAGCTGGCGATCCTCAACAAGGAGCGCCCCGCCCAGCAGGTCGCCGAGATCGGCTACGTGATCGGCGACGTCAAGGGCAAGACGGCCCTGCTCGTCGACGACATGATCGACACCGCCGGCACGCTCAAGGCCGCAGCCCAGACCGTGCTCGACGAGGGGGCCACCCGCGTTCTCGCCACCGCCACCCATGCGGTCCTCTCGGGGAACGCATTCGAGAACCTCGCCTCCTCGCACTTCGAGCAGATCGTCGTCACCGACACGATCCCGCTCCGCGACGGCGCCCCGGCGAACCTTCGCGTCCTCTCGTGCGCCGACCTCCTGACCAGGACGATCCGCCAGGTCTTCACCGACGGCTCGGTGAGCGAGGTCTTCGGCGGCGAGAACCAGCTGTTCTGAGCTCCGACCGCGCGGCGCACCTGCAGCAGCTCCTCGGCCTCACCGAGGACGAGCTGTGCCAGACGCTGGGCGTCGACCCGCTCACGCTGCTCTCGGGCCAGCTCGACCACCGCCCGGAGCTGCCGATCCTGCTCGACCTGCTCGCCGACGCCGAAGAGCGCGCGGGCGCGACCGTCCTGCGTCGCTGGATCCGCGCCGCCGGCCCCCGCGGCCGCCCGATCGACGCGCTGCTCGCCCGCGATTTCGCGCGCTTCGAGGACGCCCTCGACGACCTCGCGGAGCGCGGGTTCGTGTTGCGCGGCGGCGGCTGAGGCGGCCCGAGAACCGGGCGCGGCGGGCTGACGTCCTACTTCGCGTCGCCCGCCGGGTCGGACTCCTTCTCGCCCGGCCAGGCGCCCGTCACGTGCTCGAAGCTCTTCGCGCCCGCGCGGTCGATTGCCGCTCGGGTGACGCTGAACGTGAGCCCCTGGGCGGCGGCGGCGCCGAGGACCTTCGGCCAGGTCGCGCGCTTCGTCGTGGCCGTCGGTGGCTCCCGGTCGTCGACGAGCCCCCAGACGGCGTCGAACAGGCGGCGAGACAGCAGTCCGCCGATGATTCCGGCGATGATCCCGAAGGGCTTGTAGAGGAGCTTCACGAGCATGGCCGCGACGATCGTATTACCCCAATGGTCGAACTGTCGCCCTGAACGACCGGCCGTGGCGTAACACTATGCTTTGGAGAGCGCCCGATGGTGCTGCAGGAGGACTCGCATGACGGACCATGACGCATACTCGGATCACGATGCCGAGGAGCTGCTGCGGAGGGCTCTCCTCGACGGCAGCGACGCGGCCGCCGTCGCCCTGACGGTCTCCGGGCTGCCCCTCTCCGAGGCGGTCACCGTGATCTTCCACGGCCGCCGCGACCTCGGGACGGTGCAGACCTACGTCGCCCACGGAGCTCGGGGCGCGGGGAGCGCGGTCGGGGGGAGCGAGCTCCTCCGTGTGCCGTGCGACCTCGACCTGGCCGACGCCTACGACCGCGACGAAGCGGAGCGGCTCTACGCCGAGCAGGCGGCGGCGCTGCGCGACGCGCTGCTCAGCGCGGACACCGTCCTCGAGATCTGGCGCGAGCCGCTCGTGAACGCGACCGGCGGGGAGGTGACGATCGACCGCTCGATCGCGCTGCGCGTCAACGTCCCCGCTCACCGGCTCCTTCCCGTTGCGCTCGTCGCTCCCGAGAGCCGGCTCTTCGTCACGCCAGTGTGCAGCGCGCGCACGCTGGCCGAGGGGCGGCCGCCGATGGGGATCGCCTGCGCGCAGCAGGACGTCGCGCGCATCTACCCGCTGCCCGACGACCCCGAGCGCTGCCTCGAGGACTTCCTCGCGCTGGCCGCCGACCACGCCCGGGCGCTGGCCGACCAGCTGGCGCATCAGGAGGCGAGCGTCGAGCGGTTCCTCGAGCTCACGGGCGACGACTTCTCCGCCACCGGCTGACCCGCCCGGCAAACCGCGGCGGGCGCTCGGCTTGCGATGATCCGGCCATGGCCGCCTCCGCGCGGACGGGCCTGTCCCGGCCGGTCCGCCTCGCTCTGATCCTGCTCGGCGTGGTCGTCTTCGTGGCGATCTCGTTCGCGCTCGCGCGCATCCTCAGCGCGAGCGGCGCCGAGCGCAGCGCCGTGGTCAGCGTGATCGAGGCTCAGGCGAAGGGCGACACCGCGGGCGTCGTCCGGCAACTCGACGGCTGTGCCGCGAGCGCCGCCTGCCGCGCCGCCGCCGCGCGGAACGTCGCCCGGCTGCGGCGCCCCGGCAACGTCCAGGTCCTCAACTTCGCCGCGTCTACCGGGTTCGGCATCGCCAACACGCGGGGGAGGGCGCGGATCGCGTGGCGCGTGCCCGGCCGCGCGCCCGTCGTCCAGTGCGTCGAGGTGCACAGGGACGGCAATCCGATCAGCGGCCTTTCGGTGCACCTGATCGCGGTCAGCGCCCCGATCCGCTCCGACGCAAGCTGTCCCTGACGAGCTGTAGCCTGCCCCGTTCGATGCCCTGGGTCAGGCACGCCATCGTGATCCTCGCCGGCGTCGCGCTCGCGCTGGCCGCCGCGGTACCCGCGGCCGCGGCGACGGCGACGACGCCCAGCAAGAAGGCCCTCTACCGCAACGGGCCCGACGGCCGCTACCTGATGGACGGGCCGTGGCTGTTCCAGCTCGACCCCGCCGGCGGCGGCCTCGCCGCCGGCCTGCCGCGCAGCACGTCGACGGCGGGCTGGGCGCCGATCACGGTCCCGTACACCTGGAACGCGCACGACGACTCGGTGGCGAGCTACTCGGGCGGGGTGGGCTGGTTCCGCAAGGACTTCCGAGTCCCCGACGGCCGCGCCGGGCTGAGCTGGATCGTTCGCTTCGAATCGGCCAACTACCGGACGCAGGCGTGGCTGAACGGGCATCCGATCGGCAGCTCCGCGGGTGCGTTCCTGCCGTTCGAGATGCTCGCAAGCGGCATCAAGCGCCACGGCGTCAACCGGCTCGTCGTGCGTGTCGACTCTCGCCGGACCGACACGGACTTCCCGCCGTTCCGGGTCACCGACGAGGGCGCGCCGACCGGTGGCTGGTGGAACGAAGGCGGCCTCAACCGCGAGGTCTACCTGCGGCGCGTCGACAAGCTCGACCTGCAGAGCGAGGTCGTCCGCCCGCTGCTGCCCTGCCCCAAGTGCGCCGCCTCGGTGGACGTGCAGACTCGCATCGTCTCCTACGCCGCGCACGCCACCCGTGTCAAGGTCGGCGCCACGTTCGGCTCGCGCAGCAAGTCGCTCGGCACCCACACGGTTCCCGCCCACGGCTCGATCACCGTCACCGGCCGGCTCTCCATCGGCCACCCGAAGCTGTGGTTCCCCGGCCGGCCTCACCTCTACAAGGCGACGATCACGGCGACCGGGACCGGTGGCGGGCGCGCCCACTACGTCGATTTCAGCGGGGTGCGGTCGGTGAAGGTCAACGGCAACGGCCAGCTGCTCATCAACGGCCAAGCCGCGCACTTCCGCGGCGTCGGGCTCCACGAGGACTCGCCGACCACCGGGTGGGCGGTGTCGCAGGCGTTCCAGCAGGAGCTCGTCGCCGAGGTCCAGGCGACCGGCGCCACGATGAT
>JAOPZQ010000606.1 GCA_025964075.1 Solirubrobacterales bacterium
CGCTTCGTCTCTCTCTCGGACGTGCTGCCGACGGCGTGGCAGGCGGTCGAGTACGCGGCGATCCCCGACGGAGGCACCGTCGTCGTCCTCGGCCTCGGGCCGATCGGCGACATGTCCTCGCGGATCGCGCTCCACGGCGGCCATCGCGTGATCGGCGTCGACCTCGTCCCCGAGCGCCTCGAGCGCGTGCAGGCCCGCGGCGCCGAGGTGCTCGACCTCCTCGAGCACGAGAAGGACCTCGCCGAGGTGATCCGCGGGATGACGGACGGCCGCGGCCCGGACTCCGTGATCGACGCCGTCGGCATGGAGGCGCACGGCTCGCCCATCGGCAAGCTCGCGCAGCAGATGGCGGCGCTCCTGCCGAACGCGGTCGCGGAGAAGCTCATGGAGAAGGCGGGCGTCGATCGGCTGTTCGCCCTCCACGCGGCAGTGGACATCGTCCGCCGCGGCGGCACGATCTCGCTGATCGGCGTTTACGGCGGGATGCTCGACCCGTTGCCGATGCTGACGATCTTCGACAAGCAGATCCAGCTGCGCATGGGCCAGGCGAACGTCAAGCGCTGGGTCGACGACATCATGCCCCTGCTGATGGACGGCGACCCGCTCGGCGTCGAGGGCTTCCACACCCACCGGATGCCGCTCGACGAGGCGCCCAGGGCCTACGAGATGTTCCAGAAGAAGCAGGACGGCGCCGTCAAGGTGCTGCTCCAGCCCTGAAAGGAGACGACATGGCGAATGAACTGGACGGCAAGAGGGTCGCGATCCTCGCCACGGACGGGGTCGAGCAGGTGGAGCTCGTCCAGCCTCGCGAGGCGGTCGAGGCGGCGGGCGCCGACACCGAGCTGCTCTCGATCAAGGACGGCGAGATCCAGGCGATGAACCACGACATCGACAAGGCGGACACGTTCCGCGTCGACCGCCTGGTCGGCGACGCCTCGGTCGACGAGTACGACGCGCTCCTTCTCCCCGGCGGCGCCGTCAACCCGGACAAGCTGCGGATCGACCCCTCCGCGGTCGGCTTCGTGCGTGACTTCTTCGGCACCGGCAAGCCGGTCGGCGTCATCTGCCACGGCCCCTGGACGCTCGTCGAGGCGGACGTCGTGCGGGGCCGTCAGATCACGTCGTGGCCGAGCGTGCGCACAGACCTGCGCAACGCCGGCGCCGAGGTGCTCGACCAGGAGGTCGTGGTCGACGCCGGCCTCGTCTCCAGCCGCTGGCCGGACGATCTCCCTGCGTTCTGCGCGAAGGTGGTCGAGGAGTTCGCGGAGGGCGTGCACGAGCGCTGACGGGCGGCCGGGGGCGCTGCTGGGACCGCGTCTTCGCGCGCGCGATGCCCTAGCGCCGCCCGCGGGACCGCTTCGCTTGGGCCCTCGCGTAGTCGCGGAGGTTGCCCTCCACTGTGCGCAAGTGCGCGCGCATCGCGTCCTGCGCGGCGTCGCGGTCGCTCGCGACGATGGCGGCGAGGATCCGCTTGTGCTCGGGGAGCGCGCGCCGGAAGCGCGTGTCCGGGCGCGCAAGCACGGGAACGGCGGCGCCGAGCGCGTGGTGGATCGACTCGGTCATCTGGGAGAGCGCCCGGTTGCCGGTGGCCAACACGACCGCGCGGTGGAACGCGATGTCGGCCTCCTGGTACAAACGCTCGGCGGCCGGGTTCGCCCGCGCGCGCTCCGCCGTGTCCGTCATCGTGGCGAAGGCGTCGGAGAGGGCGGTCAGGTCATCCGCCGTCGCTCGCTCGGCGGCGAGGCCGGCCGCCTCGATTTCGAGGATGCGGCGGGCTTCGAGGTACTCCCCTAGGACCTCCGCGCTGCGGTCGGTGTGGAGCAGCACGGTCAGCAAGTCGCGATCGAAGATGCGCCACTCGTTCGACGGGGTGACGGTGGCTCCGACACCGTGCTTGACGTTCACGAGGCCGCGCTCCTCGAGGCCCCGCAGGCACTCGCGCACGACGCCGCGGCTGACTCCGTGCTGCTCGACCAGGTCGGCCTCGCGCGGGAGCGACTCGCCCGGCGAGATCCGCCCGCCGACGATCTCGCCCATCAGGACCTCCATCACCTGTTCGTGAAGACGAGGCATCGGGTCATCGCATCTTATGCGGCGGAACGAGCCGGGCGGCCGCGGACCGGGCCCGCGTGAATCGAGATCCCGCGTTTTGCGAGAGACAGATTCGTGCCTTGCGGTCGGCGCGGCCGGCCGGCACGCTGGCCGCCGGCCAACTGTTACAAGACACGCTCGCTTCGTGAAGACTTTGCGCCGCCCGGCGCCCCGGCGGAGCCGGTCCCCCCGGGGCGCATCCCCTGCTGGCATCGCGGTTAGCGCACTTGGCGACGACGATGGGCGCTCACGGCGTCATCCGAAAGCGAACGTATGTTCCCATCAGATCAGCCATGTCCCATCGACGAACCACGAGCGCGGAGGTCACGGTGTCGGTCCCGGCCGAGCAGCTGGACGCCGTCCGCACCAGCCTGCTCGAGCTCTATCAGGTGTGCGCCGACGCCCTGCACCACGACGCCGAGCGTCACCTGCGTTCGGGCGACTCGCTCGAGACGGTGCTCGCGCGGCGGGCGGAGCTGACCGAGGTCGACCGGCTGCTCGAGCAAGCGGGATGGCCGGGACAGACCGTCGGCAAACGGGCCGTGGCGCTCGCGGCGACCCGGCCCCGGCTGCGGGAGGTCGTGCAGATCGCGCTGTCGCGGGCGGCGGTCGATCTCGAGGAGGCATGCCGCGCCTACTGGCACGGCGGCAGCGAGCTCGACGAGCTGGCGCGTCACCTCGC
>JAOPZQ010000643.1 GCA_025964075.1 Solirubrobacterales bacterium
CGAATGCCGGCTCGTCGCGCATCAGGCGCAGCCCCATGCCGGCCCATTGCGAGCCCTGTCCCGAGAACACCCACACGGGAGCGGCGTCCAGGCGCTCGGCAGAGGCCCCGACGAGGCTTGGGGCGCGGCCACCTTCCGCGCATGCCCGCAGACCCTTGATCAGCGAGGCCCGGTCGCGAGCGACGACGCCCGCACGGGCGCGACCCGAGAGGCGCCTGGCCAGCGTGTGCTCCACGTCGCGCAGACGCGCCGCCCCGCCGGGACCCTCCAGCCATCCCGCGAGCTCCTCGGCCTGGTCGCGCACACGCGAGGCGTCAGGACCGGCGAGCAGGAACCGCCCGATGCGGTCCCCCTCCGCGGGGATCTCCTCCGGCGGCGAGGCCGGTGGCTGCTCGACGACGACGTGGGCGTTCGTGCCGCCGAAGCCGAACGCCGACACGCCAGCTCGCGCCGGGCGATCGGCGACCGGCCAGTCCGTCGTGCGGTCGACGACCGAGAGCCCCAGGGCCGTGAAGTCGATGTGCGGGTGGCCGTCGGTGTAGTGCAGGTTCGCGGGGATGCGTCCATGGCCGAGCGAGAGCACCAGCTTGATCAGCCCCGTGATGCCCGCGGCGGCCTCCAGGTGTCCGAGGTTGCTCTTCGCCGAGCCGATCAGAAGCGGCCTGCCCGCGGGACGCCCGGCGCCGAGGACCGTGCTGAGCGCGCGGGCCTCGATCGGGTCGCCGAGCAGCGTTCCCGTGCCGTGCGCCTCGACGTAGTCGACGTCGCCCGGGTCAACCTGCGCCGCGCCGTAGGCGAGGCGCAGCATCTCCGCTTGCGCCTCGACGTTGGGCGCGGTGATGCCGTTGGAGTGTCCGTCCTGGTTGATCGCCGACCCGCGGAGCACCGCGAAGATGCGGTCCCCGTCGGCCCGCGCATCGGACAGGCGCTTGAGCACGACGACGCCGGCTCCCTCCGCCCGCACGATGCCGTCGGCGCTCGCCGAGAACGGGCGGCAGCGACCGGACGGCGAGATCACGCCCATCTCGTGGAACGCCGCGGTCACGGCGGGGCCCAGCAGGAGGTTCGTGCCGGCGGCGATGACCAGGTCGCTCTCGCCCGTCATCAGGCTCTGCCTGGCGAGGTGCACCGCCACGAGCGACGACGAGCAGGCGGTATCGACGGCGACGCTCGGCCCGCGCAGATCCAGCGCGTACGAGAGGCGATTGGCGGCGACGCTCAGCGCGCCACCCGTGCCACTCCACGCGTCCACGCCGGAGAGCTCGGACAGCGAGCGCTGTCCGTACTCCCCGGCGCTCACCCCGACGAACACGCCGGTGCGGCTGCCGCGAAGCGACTCGGGGGAGATCGCCGCGTGCTCCAGGGCCTCCCATCCGACCTCGAGGACCATGCGCTGCTGCGGGTCCATCCGCAGGGCCTCCCGCGGGCTGATCGCGAAGAACGACGCGTCGAAGCCGGCGATGTCGCCGAGGAACCCGCCCGCCCGCGTCGTCCGCTCGAGCACGTCGGCGTCGGCCGCCGACTCGACCCGGGGCCACCGCTGTGCCGGAACCGCTCCCACCGCGTCCCCGCCGCGCTCCAGCAGGCGCCAGAAATCCTCCGGCCCGGCGACGTCACCGGGCAGCCGGCAGCCGAGCCCGACGACCGCGACGGGCTCGTGGGCGAGCGTCTGCGGCGCCCGCGTCGGCGGGGTGCGCTCCTCGTGGCTCAGCAGCGCCGCGGCGATCCGCTCGATCGTCGGGTGCTCCCAGAGCAAGGTGCTCGGCACCGTGCAGTCGAGCAGGTCTTCGAGGCGCCCGGCGAGCTCGACGGCGTCGCGCGACGAGAAGCCGTAGTCGACGAGGGCTCGATCGATCTCCACCTCCTCGGGCGTCAGGCCGCAGCGCTCAACGACGAGCGAGGCCAACCAGCGCTCGAGCTCTGCGACCGAGATCTTCACGACGCTCACGCCGCGCGCCGGGCGAGGTAGCGATCGCGGTTGGCCGTCCGCGCGATCTTGCCGCTCGAGGTGCGCAGCACCTTCTCGCCCTTCAGGACCTGGACGTCGCGGAGCTTGAGATCGTGGGCGGCGGCGACCGCCCGGCGCACCGCAACCGCGATGTCCGATGCGCTGACGTCATCCGCGCCGGCACCGCGCGCGCGCTCCGTCACCACGACGATCTCCTCGCCCGCCTCGGTCGGTATGCCGAAGGCCGCGACACGTCCGGCCTGCACCGCGGGGTGAGCCTCCTGCACGGTCTCCTCGATGTCCTGCGGGTAGTGGTTCTTGCCGTCGACGATGATCAGGTCCTTCAGGCGGCCGGTGATGTAGAGCTCGGCTCCGTAGATCACGCCGAGGTCGCCGGTGCGCAGCCAGCCGGCCGCGGGCAACCCGTCATGGCCGCCGACCAGGCGACCGTTGAACACCTCTTCGCTGCGCTCGGGCTGTCCCCAGTAGCTCGTGGCGAGATTGGGACCGTGCACCCAGATCTCGCCGACCTCCCCGTCCGGTCGCGCCGTGTGGTCGACGGGATCAGCGATGCAGACGTGCTGGCCGGCGGGCTTGCCCGCCGACACCAGCGCGATCGTGTCGAGCTCGTCGCGCGCCGGAACCGCGCGTCCCGCCATCAGCTCCGAACGGGTGAACGTCGCCGTCGTCGGGCCCGCCGGGCCGGTGGCGCTGACGAACACCGTCGCCTCTGCCAGGCCGTACGACGGGCGGTGAGCGTGGGGTGCGAACCCAGAGGGCCCAAACGCCTCCTGGAAGCGCTTCACCGTGCGCGGCCGCACCGGCTCGGAGCCGTTGATGATGCGCGCTCCGGACAGGTCGAGTCGCGCGCGATCCTCCGCGCGGACCCGCGCGACCGCGTAGTCGAACGCGAAGTTCGGCGCCGCCGATAGGACGTTCGGATAGCCGGCGAGCATCTCGAGCCAGCCGAGCGGGCGCCGGACGAAGGCGAACGGGGTCGAGAAGACCGACCGCGCGCCGAGGCCGGCCGGGAGGCAGGCCAGCAGCACCAGCCCCATGTCGTGAAAGAACGGGATCCAACCGACGAACGTCGAGTGCTCGCCGAGGTCGAAGGCGGCCGCCACCTGTCGCACGTTGCTGGCCACCGCCTCGTGGGTGATCGTCGCGCCGGCCGGTGCGCGCGTCGAACCCGAGGTGTACTGCAGATAGGCGGTCGCACCGAGGTCGATCTCCGGGAGCTGGAAGCCCCGCGCGGCCTCGAGGTCGACGCCGTCGACGGCGATCACGCTGGCGGGACGTGGGACCCGGGGGTCGTCGAGAAGCTTCTCCACGGACCCGAGCGTGGCCTGCGCCGTGAGCCAGACCGTCGCCTCGCAGTCGGCGAGCGCGCCCGTCAGGCGATCGGCATGCGAGCTCACCTCCGGGGCGAACAACGGCACCGCGATCGCGCCTGATGCAAGGGCGCCGAAGAAGGCCACCGGATAGCTGAGATCCTGCGGGCACAGCACCGCGACGCGCGGGGCGGCCCCGGCGACCGCGTTGATCCTCGCCGCGACCGCGGCGACGCGCACGTAGAACTCCGACCACGTGAGCGTGTGGGACGTGCCGGCACGATCCGCGCTGTAGTCGACACAGGTGAATGCGGGCTCGTCGAGTGTCGAGCGGCGAGCCAGCGAACTCACCAGCGATTCGACTGGCGTAACTGTCACACTCGCGCTCGACGGCGGTGTCGTAACAGTGCGCGTCGACGCCATCGTCGATGGTGACGATGAGTTGCTCATGACCTTGGTCTCCCGACTCAGCGGTCCCCTGCACCGCGGCTGGACACAGACGGTACGACTGCTGCTGCGCGGGGACAATAGCCGGTACCACGATAATCCGCGGTGGGGTAACTAAGTCTTCACACTGGCTGGTGTCGTACCGCAATCCGGTGGCATACGCTCGGAGGTTCGGTCTCTTTTCGGTAAGTCAACCTGAGTCTTTTCAGTAAGTCGCGGTGCGCCGCGGAGGCTGCAGTGACAACCCTCCGCAAACATGATCACCCTGACGCACTCGACACGATCGTCACACACCCGCGCCGCGGGGGTTGCCGGGGAGGTTGGAGAGCGCCGCTCCAGAAGTCCACCACTAGCGTTTCCGCCGGTTCCCGCCGGCGCGGGCGCCCCGTATGGTCCCGGCCGGCAAGCAAGAGGAGCGCATGGGCTATCTGATCGGCGTGGACATCGGCGGCACCTTCACCGACTGCGCCGTCGTCGACGACGAGGGCACGGTGACGGTCGGCAAGGCCCAGACGACGCCGGAGGATCCGTCGGGCGGCTTCTTCGCGGCGATCGACCTCGCCGCGCAGGAGCTCGGCCTCGATCGCCGGACGCTGCTCGGCGGCACGGACCGGCTGGCGCACGGGACGACGGTCGCGATCAACGCCGTGGTGACGCGCAGCGGTGCCCGCGTGGGCCTCCTCGCCACGCGCGGGTTCGGCGACACGCTGCGCATCATGGACAACGCCGGCCGCGGCATCGGCCTGGCCGTGGACGAGTTGCTGCACTTCCCCGCCTCCCGAGCGCCGGAGCCGTTCGTGGACCCCGCCGACGTCGTCGAGATCACCGAGCGCGTGGACGCGACCGGCGAGGTGGTCGTCCCCCTCGACGAGGAGCAGGCGCGCGCGGCCGTCGCGCGCCTGGTGGCCGCCGGCGTCGAGGCGATCGCGGTGTGCTTCCTGTGGTCGGTCATGAACCCGGCCCACGAGCGGCGGGCGGCCGAGCTCGTCCGCGAGGCCTTCCCCGACGTCGAGGTCTCGCTCTCCCATGTCGTCGCGCCGAAGGTCGGCGAGTACCCGCGCATGCTGACGACGGTGCTGAACGCCTACGTGGCGCCGCGGATGTCGGCCTACACGCGCCGGATCGAGGAGGAGGCCGAGCGCAGCGGGTACGCGCACGGCGTGCTCTTCATGCAATCCCACGGCGGCCTCGCCCGCGGCGAGCGGATCCGGCAGCTCCCGGTCTCGACGCTGCAGTCGGGTCCGGTCGGCGGCGTCATCGGCACGAGCGAGTTCGGCGCGGTGATCGACCGCCCCGACTCGATCACGACCGACGTCGGCGGGACGACGCTCGACGTCTCCGTCGTGGTCGGCGGCCGACCGCTCGTCACGAACGAGGTCGTCCTCGAGCGCCACCAGGCCTTCCTCGACGTCGTCGACGTGCAGTCGATCGGCGCCGGCGGCGGGAGCATCGCCTGGATCGACGAGGCGTCTGGGACGCTGCGCGTCGGCCCGCACAGCGCCGGGGCGGACCCGGGCCCCGTCTGCTACGGCCGCGGCGGCACGCGGCCGACGGTCACCGACGCGGACCTCGTCCTCGGCGTCCTGAACCCGGACCGCTTCCTCGGCGGCCGGCTGCCGCTCGACGTCGAGGCGGCCCGCCGCGCGATCGCCGAGCTCGCCGAGCCGCTCGGCCTGTCGCTCGACGCGTGCGCGGCCGGCATCGTCCGGATCGCCGACGAGCGGATGAGCGACCTGATGCGCTCGATGACGGTGCGGCGGGGTCTCGACCCACGGTCCTTCACCGTCTACGCGTTCGGCGGCGGCGGCGGCGCCCATGCCGGCATCTACACCGCGGGGCTCGGGGTCGCCGAGTTCGTCG
Organism: Solirubrobacterales bacterium; assembly: GCA_025964075.1. Classification (GTDB taxonomy): domain Bacteria; phylum Actinomycetota; class Thermoleophilia; order Solirubrobacterales; family Solirubrobacteraceae; genus JAOPZQ01. The sequence continues at coordinate 5,587 of JAOPZQ010000643.1, forward strand.
TCCCGCTCGCCGACACCGCGTCGGTGTGGTCGGCGCTCGGGATCGCCGTGGCCGACATGGCCGCGACGTTCGAGCAGCCGCTGTTCCTGCGCCCGCCCTACGACGTCGCGCGCATCCAGGCGCTCCTCGCCGACCTCGAGCGGCGCGCGCTCGAGGCCACCGAGGCCGATCGCCGCTACGTCGAGGACTTCTCGCTCCAGCGGCTCGCGAGCTGCAAGTACGGCATGCAGGTCTTCGAGGTCGACGCGGAGATGCCGCTCGGCCCGGTGACCGACGCGACGGTCGCCGAGCTCGTGGCCGACTTCGAGCGCCGTTACGCCGAGCGCTTCGGGGCGGGCGCCGGCTACCGCGAGGCGGGCATCGTCCTCACCGGGTTCCGCGTGCGGGTCCACGGACGCGTGCGGAAGCCGAACGTCGTCGAGCGCGCGGCCTCGGAGAACGGCTCCTCCGCCCGCCGGCCGGAGCGCGGCGTCTACTGGGAGGAGCTCGGCCGCCGGGTCGCGACCGAGGTGTGGGACGGGACCCGTCTCGGGCCCGGCGCCCAGCTCGACGGGCCTGCGATCGTCGAGCTCCCGGACACGACGATCGCCGTGCGGCCGGGCAGCCGCGCCTCCATCGACGTCTACGGCAACGCGGTCGTGCGGCGGCTCGAGCCGCACGCGGGGAAGGCGGCTCCATGAGCGAGTACGGTCGGCGCTGGGCGTCCCTGGCCGAGGGCTACATCCCCGGCGACTCGCTGGCGATCGAGGGGGATCTGCAGCTGCACGCCGACGCCGACCCCGACGTCGACCCGGTCACCTACGAGGTCATCCGCTCGCGGCTGTGGGCCATCAACCAGGACCACATGGACACGATCCGGCGGATCTCCGGCTCGGGCGTGACGGTCTACGCGTACGACTACAGCGTCTCGGTCCAGACCGAGGACGGAGAGGGCGTCGTCTTCGGGCCGGGGATCCTGTTCTTCGCCGGCTGCGCCGACCTCGTCGTCAAGTGGACGCTCGAGCACCGCTCGGGCAACGTCGGGATCAACCCCGGCGACGTGTTCGCCCAGTGCGATCCCTGGGTCGGCACGAACCATCAGATGGACGCCGCGGTCTACGCGCCGATCTTCGTCGACGGCCGCCTCTTCTGCTGGCTCTACAACTGCGTCCACCAGCAGGAGGTGGGCGGCGTCGAGCCCGGCGGCTTCGTGCAGCAGGCCCGCGACACGTACTGGGAGGCGACCGCCTTCCCGCCGCTCAAGCTGATCGAGGACGGCGTGTGGCGCGAGGACATCGTCGACGCGTGGATCCGCCGCTCGCGCCTCCCCCAGCTGAACCACCTCGAGCTCAAGTCCCAGGTGGCCGGCGTCGAGTTCGCGCGGGCGCGCATCGAGGAGATGCTCGCGGTCTACGGGCCGGCGACGGTCAAGGGCGTGATGCGCCGCATGATCTCGAACACCGAGGCCGCCGTTCGCCGCCGGCTGCGGACGGTGCCCGACGGCACCTGGCGCGACGTGCGCTACTGCGCCGGCGCGCTGCCGGGCGACCGGGAGCTCCATCGCCTCGAGCTGACGATCGAGAAGCGCGAGGACCGGCTCTCGTTCGCGAACGCGGGGACCGACCCGTCCGTGGGCTCGCTGAACGTGGCGCCCGGCGTCTGGCGCGCGGCGATCCTCAACGCGGTGCTCCCGCTGATGGCGTGGGACCAGTACCTGTGCGGCGCCGGCGTGCTCGCCTGCCTGGAGTTCCATCCGACCCTCGGGACGATGACCTCCGCCCGCCACCCGGCGGCGGTGAGCACGTCGCTGGGCACGACGAACGTCGTCACCCAGGCCCAGTACCTGCTGAGCAAGATGCTCGGCTCCTCCGAGGAGGAGCGGGTCAACATGCTCGGCTCCTCGGCGCTCCACACCCAGACGTACACGCAGATGTTCGGCATCGACCGCGACGGCGCGCCGTACGCGAACTTCCCGTTCGACGGGATCGGCGGCGGCGCCGGCGCCTCGTCGTTCCGCGACGGCGTCGACCACGGCGGGGGCCTGATCTCGACGCAGCTGCGCATCGGCAACGCGGAGGAGTGGGAGCGCGTGATCCCGTTCCTCTACCTGTACCGGCGCGAGCTGCCGACGAGCGGCGGCCACGGCCGCTGGCGGGGCGGCACGAGCCTCGTGACGGCGTGGACGGGCTGGAAGAGCGACGAGTCGTTCATCGCCTCCGGCGGGCTGATGCAGTCGGCGACGCTGGGGAACGGGCTCTCAGGCGCCTATCCCTCGAGCGCCGGGGTGTTCTGGTCGGCCGAGCGCACCGACATCGCCGCCGCGCTCGCCTCGGGGACCTGGCCCGCCACGCGCGAGGAGCTGCGGGCGCTCGCCCCGCACGGTGCGCTCCCGCCGGCGAAGAAGTTCGACAACCCGCTGCGCGCCGGGGACCTGTTCGAGGTCGTGCCGCCGCTGGCGGCGGGCCACGGCGACCCGCTGCTGCGCCTCCCGGAGCTCGTGGCCGCCGACGTCGCGCGGGGGCGCCTGTCGCTTGCGGACGCCGACCGGCTCTACGGCGTCGTCCTCGCCGCCGGCGGCGAGCTCGACGCCGAGGCGAC
>JAOPZQ010000648.1 GCA_025964075.1 Solirubrobacterales bacterium
GACCGGATTCGGGAGGAGCGCGGCCGCGAGCGCGACGACCCCCACCGCGGCCGCTCCGGCGGCCCCCGCGACGAGTCGGCGGCCGCGCCGACTGGCGACCCGGCGTCGCAGGAACGGCTCGAGCACCGAGATCGCGAGGACGGCGCCCGCCGCCGAGAGGAGCACGGCGACTCCCGCCCAGCGGGTGGTCCCGGCTCTGGGAACGCTGCCGGCGACGGCGCCGTGCTCGGCGTAGACGTCGAGGAGCGCGGGCAGCGCGGAGGCCATCGCTCCGATCACGACGAGCAGCAGCCAGGCGCGCCGCGCGCGACCGGGGACCATGGCGAGGACGACGACGCTCGAGAGCAGGAGCGCCGGGACGATCGCGCGCGACTGTGTGAGGACGAGGAGATCGGCGCACACGGTCGCGAGGCCGGCGCAGGCGGCGCTGAGCGCCCGACGCGGCGCCGCCTCGGCGCCGGCGAGGAGAAGCCAGAACCCCATGAGCAGGAAGCCGGCCTCGCCGTTGATGTATCCGAGGGGCCAGTTGAGGCGGTGCTCGAGGAACAGCGCGGGCCCGCCGTGCAGGAGCAGGCGAACGACGACCACGAGGGCGACGGCGGCCGCGGCGCCCATCATCGTGGCGATGGCGGCCACCCGAGCGCGTGGCCGGGACATCGCGACGGTCCCGAGCCCGAACGTGACCAGATACAGGCCGATGCGGTTGGTCTCGGTCCAGGCGGCGTCGACCGAGTCGGCCCACAGCATCGAGAGCGCGCTCCAGACCGCAAGTCCCGCGATGGCGACGAGGGCGACGGTGCCGGCCCGGCCGATGTCGGGAAGCACGCGGACCAGCAGCAGCGTCAGGACGACGATCGTCCCGAGACCGATCAGCTCCCAGACCCGCCCGGCGTAGTAGCCCTGCGCGAGGGCGGAGAGCCCGTATCCGGCTCCCAGCAGCACCCCCCATGGCGAGATCGGGCCGCGAGCGTCCGAGGGCGTACTCGGTGGTCCCGCCGCTCCGTCGACCACGCGCAGATCCGTCGCCAGGCGGCCACGACCCCTCGACTCCGCCCGGACGCTCATCCCCTCGCGCACGATACGCTAGCCTCGCGCGCATGCTGCCGGTGAGGAGGCGCCGCCAGACGGTGACGTCCTTGGTCCTGATCGTCGCGCTCGGGATCCCGAGCTCCGCGCGGGCGGATCGCGGCGTCTATCCCGACCCCGGGAGTCCGGCCGCCAAGGAATACGCCGTCCCGCTCGACTCCGCGCGCGGCGTCGGCGGCGCGCCCTCCGTCGTCCGCTCGGGTCCGTCGGCCGGGGCCCCGATTCCGGCGCCGCTGTTCGGCGCCGGCGTGCGCCCGGCCGCTCGGCCGACGAAGCCTGCCGTCCGGCACCGCACCCGAACCGGCTCCAAGTCCACGCCGACCCCTACCGCACCCCCCGCGACGGCGAGTGCGGCCCACGTTCCCGCCCCGAACGCGGTCGGCGGCCAGGGCAGCGGCGTCGCCTGGCTGGCCGGGCTGGGCGGAGCCGTCCTGGCGCTCGGTGCGCTGGGCGGCGCTCTCGGGAGTCGCAAGCAGGGCTATCCCCGGGCGAAGACGTCGAAGCTCGGCTTGCGCCGACCCTGATCGGTGATCAGCCCGCGGTCGACCTGCTGCCCGTCGGGGCGCGGCGGGTCGTCGTACAGGCTCAGCCAACCGAGCGCGTAGATCCGGCTCCAGGATCGCGCGATCCGCAGCGAGTCGCGCAGCCACTGGGCCTGGATCGCCTCGCTCACCCAGAAGTTGAACTCCCAGTTCGCGTGATCCGTAGGGATCGTGAACTCCGCCAGGAACAGCCGCAGATGGCGCTTGCCGCGGGGCCGTGCGAGCTGACGGTCGACCGCGGCCGAGAGCGTGTCGAGATCGGAGAAGTCCGCGTGGCCGTGTCCCAGCGACGGATTGCCGAAGTCGGGCGCCCGGGCGGAGAAGGGGTTGTGGCCGTAGAGGTCCATGCGCGGCGGGCGGCCGTTCGGGAGCCGGAGGAGCCTGATGAAGCTCAGCGGCGGCACGGCGCCGACCGTCCAGGTGTTCCCGCCGATCACGAGGTTGCGGCGGCTCGCGGCCTTGAGGACGCCGTACGCGGCGTCGAGCATCTGGGCGTAGCGCTGCGGGCCGGCGCGCTGGGCGGCCGTCACGGAATGGCCGTACACGACCGGCACGAGCGGCTGGAAGTTCTTGGCCTTCGACGGCTCGGCCCAGATCAGCCACAGGTGGACGGCGGGGTAGCGGCGCGCGGCGGCGGACAGGAAGCTCGCGTAGTCGGCGGGCCGGTCGGGAGCCCACTCGGGAGTGCGACCGCCGTTGGCCCACGGCGGCGTGTCCATCACCTGGAGCAGCACGCGCATGTGGTACTTCGCGGCCTGGGCCAGCGAGTCGTCGATCTCGGCGGGCCACCGGTAGGCGGGGTCGGCGGGATCGCGGGGGTCGGCGGGTCGGGTCGGCGCGGTCGTGGACCAGTAGAGGCTCGTCTCGAACGTGTGCACGCCGAGCTGCCGGTAGATCGGGAACTGCGAGACGCCGTTCACGCGGACCGGGCCCCAGATGGCCTTCTTGTGGTCGGCGGTGCGCGCCGCGGCGCTCGACGAGAACGTCCCGAGCACGGCGAGCAGCGTGACGAGGAAGGCGCCGAGCCGACGGGCGGCGCGCGCCCTGGAGTCGGACACGCGCGCATGGTACTTGCCGGTAGCGCCGGCTAGGCGTGCTCGCGCGCGAAGTCCAGGGCCGTGCCCCGCTGGTCGGTGGCGTCGATCAGCTCCGTCAGCCGGAGCTCGGCGTCGCGGACCCGCAGGCGCGGCTCGGCGTCGCGACCGTCGCCGACGGTCCAGCCGCAGGTGATGCCGCGGCTGAGCTCCAGCTTGAGCTCGAACGGACCGGGGTCGAGCTCGACCGGCGCCAGCGATCTCGGAGCGGGCGACTCGGCGCGCAGCTGCTCCAGGACCGAGGTCCCGAGTCCGAGCCACTCCCCGATCCAGCGGGCGGACTCGGCGTCGATCCCCAGGTTCGTGGTGTCGTCCTCGGCGTCGAAGCGCGTCAGGTCGTAGCCGACGAACTCGGCGGCGTCGCGCAGCGACGTCACGCGACCGCGATGCACGGCGCCGCCGACCTCGAGCACGAGCAGGTCGGCCTCGACGCGCAGCTGGGCGTCGGCGCCGAAGTACGGGGTCCCGATGCCGCCCCGCGTCCAGCGCAGGGCGTGGCGCCCGTTGGCCCGGGCCCGGGTCGGCGCGATGACGTGCTCGGCGAGGCGCTGCAGGCCGTTGCGCGTGTCGCGCAGGGACGGCGACGGCGGCTCGAGCCGCCGGTAGGCGCCGAGCCAGCGCGCGGCGCAGAATGCGGCGAGGTCGGGCTCGCGGTCGGCGAGCTCGTCCCAGAGCAGATCGCCCGTGGTCACGGGCGAGACGAGCGTGCGGCCGGCCGGCACGGTGCCGCGCGCGGTGGGGTCGTCGCCGAACCACGGGGGACCGTCGACGGCGGGCGGGGAGGGCTCGAGCACCCGAACCTCGTAGCGGCCCTCGACGGCTTCGGATGCCTCTCTCCTCGCGTCCGCCATGACTCGGAGTATCACGCTCCGAGGAGCACTCCGAGGTTCTCGGCCGCCCGAACCAGACG
>JAOPZQ010000002.1 GCA_025964075.1 Solirubrobacterales bacterium
CAACACGCTCGTCTACGTGCGCGGTCGCGGCATCGTGCTCTCTGAGCCGAGCGTGGTCGCGATCAACAGCCGGACCGGCGAGGTCCACGCCGTCGGGATCGAGGCCAAGCGCATGCTCGGCCGCACCCCCGGGACCATCTCGGCCATCCGGCCGCTCAAGGACGGCGTGATCGCCGACTTCGACGTGACCGAGGAGATGCTCCGCCACTTCATCCAGAAGGTGCACCAGAACCGCTGGGCCCATCCGCGCGTCGTGGTCTGCGTCCCGAGCGGCGTGACCGGCGTCGAGAAGCGAGCGGTCGAGGAGGCCTGCCTTTCCGCCGGCGCTCGCCAGGCCTATCTGATCGAGGAGCCGATGGCGGCCGCGATCGGCGCCGGCCTGCCGGTGGGGGAGCCCACGGGGTCGATGGTCGTGGACGTCGGCGGCGGCACGTCCGAGGTGGCCGTCATCTCGCTGGGCGGGATCGTCGTCTCCCAGTCGATCCGCGTCGGCGGTGACGAGATGGACGAGGCGATCATCAGCTACGTCAAGCGGGAGTACAAGCTCCTGATCGGCAACCAGACCGCCGAGGAGGTCAAGCTCGAGATCGGCTCGGCCTTCCCGATGGCCGAGGAGGTCCAGGCCGAGATCCGCGGGCGCGACATGGTCTCCGGCCTGCCGAAGACCGTCGTCCTCACGTCGGAGGAGATCCGCGGCGCCCTCGAGGAGCCGGTGTCGCAGATCGTCGACGCGGTCAAGGAGACCCTCGACCGCACGCCGCCCGAGCTCGCCTCGGACATCATGGACCGGGGGATCATGCTCGCCGGCGGCGGCTCGCTCCTCCAGGGCCTCGACGAGCGCCTCCGGCACGAGACGCAGATGCCCGCGCACCTGGCCGAGTCGCCCCTCACCTGCGTCGCGGTGGGCTCGGGCCGCTCGCTCGAGGAGTTCGAGGCCATCCACCGCAGCAACAAGAATTCACGTCACCGACGGCGCCGGAACTAGGCGGCGCCCGCGATCGGAGTCCCGCGCTCGTGTACGACAAGAAGGTAAGGAGACGACGAGCGGTCCTCGGACTGCTCGTGGCGTTGTCCCTGATCCTCCTCACCGCCTACTTCGGGGAGTCGGTCGGCGGACCCTTCCACTCGATCCAGCGCGGCGTCGTCCAGGTGCTGTCCCCGATCCAGGAGGGCGCGAGCCGGGCGCTCAAGCCGGTCCGCGACCTCGCGGGCTGGTTCGGCGACACCATCCACGCCAAGAAGCAGCGCGACCAGCTGAAGAAGGAAGTCGCCACGCTGCGGAAGCAGGTGGCCGGCGCGCAGCAGGCGCAGACGGAGAACCGGCGGCTCCAGGCACTCGTCTCGCTCGACAGGACCGGCTCGATCTCGAGCTACCAGCCGCACACCGCGCGGGTGATCGGGCGCTCGCCGACGATCTGGTACTCCCAGATCGAGATCGACAAGGGCTCCGGCGACGGCGTCCAGCCCGACAACCCGGTGGTCGACGGCGACGGCTTGGTGGGTCGCGTGAAGACCGTCACGAGCGGCACGGCGATCGTCACGCTCGTCACCGACCACACGTTCGGGGCCCAGGCCGAGGTCCTGACCGGCACCAACCCGGATCTCGGAACGGTGGCGCCCGACGTCGGCGATCCCACCGTGCTCCTGCTCCAGAACCTGCCGGGGGCGAGCACGGTCAAGACCGGCGACCAGGTGATCACGGCGGGCTCGCGCTCCACGCGCCTCGAGTCGCTGTTCCCCAAGGGGCTCGTCGTCGGCGCCGTGACGCAGGTCTCGACCGACCAGCTGAGCGGCTCCTCGCACCAGGTCAAGCTGAAGCCGGCCGCCGACCTGCGCCACCTCGACTTCGTCCAGGTGCTGACCAAGCCGCAGGCCGGCCTGCGCGCGCAAGCCGGGGGCAGTGGGCCGTGAACGAGCAGCTCCAGCTCGCGCTCCGGATGGTCGGGCTCGGCCTCGTCCTCGCGATCGTCCAGATCACGGCGATCTCCCAGATCACGCTGCTCGGCGTGAGCGCCGACCTGACGCCGCTGATCGTCGCCTCGACGGGCCTCCTCGCGGGCTCGATCGCGGGCGCGGTGATGGGCTTCGGCCTCGGCCTGTTCGTCGACCTCGCGCTCGTCCAGACGCTCGGCGTCACCTCCCTCGTGCTGACGATCATCGGCTACGCCGCCGGGCGCCTGCGCGAGGTGCGCGATCCCGCCCACAGCCTCGTGCCGCTGGGCGTGGGCGCCGCCGCGACCGCCGCGGCGCAGATCGGCTACTCGTTCCTGCAGGTGCTGCTCGGCGTCGAGGGCCCGGTCTCGGTGCTCCTCGTGCGCCAGATCCTCGCGGTCACCGTCCTCGGCAGCATCATCGCCGTGCCCGTCCACGCGCTGGTGGCGCGCGTGCTCGGCCCGGCGCTCCCCGACCTCCTCCGTCGCCGGCGTCGCCGCGCCTACACGACCGGCGGCCTCAGCCCCTTGTCGCGCTCGTGATCCAGGGTCCCGACGACCGCCGCGCTCCGATCACCCCCCAGCTCGCCGTGCGCGTGGCGCTGATGGGCGGCTTCGCGCTCGTCATGTTCGCGATCATCTTCTTCCGCCTCTGGTTCCTGCAGGTGCTCTCCGGCCACGACTTCCTGGCCAAGGCCCAGCAGAACCGGGTGCGGAGCATCGTCGTCCAGGCGCCGCGCGGCGAGATCCTCGATCGCAACGGCAAGCAGATGGTGAAGAACCGGGCGACGAACGTCGTCCAGGTCGACCCGGCCGAGCTGCCCACGAACCAGGTCGTCCGGGCGCGGATGTTCCGGCGCCTCGCGTTCGTCATCGGCCGCTCCCGCTCGCTGCATCGCTGCGTGGTCGGCGAACCGACGCACCCGAGGGAGGTCCTGATGGTCACCTCGCTCCAGTGCGAGGTCGAGCAGGCGTACTTCCGGCTGCCCTACGCCTCGGTGACCGTGAAGACGGATGCCTCCTCGGCCGTCGTGGGCTACATCGCCGAGCGCGCCTCGAAGTTCCAGGGGGTCACCGCGCCGCAGATCAACCTGCGCCAGTACCCGTACAAGGACATCGCCGCTCAGGTGCTCGGCTACGTCGGCGAGATCAGCCCGACGGAGCTCACCTGGCATCACTTCAAGGGCGTGAGTCCGGCCACGGTCGTCGGCCAGAACGGGCTCGAGTACCAGTACGACCGCTACCTGCGCGGGAAGAACGGGGCGCAGCGGATCTCCGTCGACGCGCTCGGGAACGCGAACGGCCCGGCGCTGGCGACGCGCAACCCGATCCCCGGCGAGAACCTCCGCCTCTCGGTCGACCAGAACGTGGAGGCCGAGGGGATGAAGGCGCTGAAGACGGGCATCTCGCTCGCTCACGGCAACGGCAACCCCGCGGACGCCGGCGCGTTCGTGGCGATGGACCCCTCGAGCGGCGAGATCTACGCGATGGGCTCCTACCCCTCCTTCGATCCCGACGTCTTCGCCAAGCCGATCAGCACCGCCCACTACAACCAGCTGTTCGGCAAGCAGGCCAACTACCCGCAGCTCAACCGTGCGATCCAGAGCGCGTATCCGACGGGGTCGACGTTCAAGCCGATCACGGCGACCGCGGCGCTCGAGGCGGGCAAGTGGGCGCCGGGCGAGACCTACACCGACACGGGGACGTTCACGGACACGGGCGGCGGCGTGCGCCAGAACGCGGGCAAGGCGTCCTACGGCACGATCAACATCGTCGACGCGCTCCGCGTCTCCTCCGACGTCTTCTTCTACAACCTCGGCCGCAACCTGAACGACCCGCGGCCCGCCGGGGGCGCGCTGCAGACGTGGGCCCGCCGGTACGGGATCGGCCGCCGCACCGGCGTCGACCTCCCGGGCGAGACCACCGGCACGCTCCCCTCGCCGACGTGGCGGGCGAACCGCAACACGATCGAGCACACGTGCGAGCGCAAGACGCACAAGAGCGCGTGCGGCATCGCCGACGGCCGGCCCTGGTCCGAGGGCGACAACGAGAACCTCGCGGTCGGCCAGGGCGACGTCGGCGTCTCGCCGCTCCAGCTCGCGACCGCCTACTCGGCGCTCGCCAACGGCGGACGCGTGGTGACCCCGCACATCGGCCTGCAGATCGAGGACGCCGTCGGCAAGGTCGTCCAGCGCTTCGACAAGCCGCCGAGCCGCCACATCGCGCTCAGCCCGGCCGTCCGCGCCCAGGTCATGCAGGGCCTGTACGGCGCCGCGAACTCTCCGGGCGGAACGTCGGAGCAGGTATGGAAGGGCTTCCCCTCCCAGTACAAGGTGTTCGGCAAGACGGGCACCGCCCAGCTCGGCCTCGGGCGCCCGGACCAGTCGTGGTACGCGTGCTACGTCCAGGCGGGCTCGCGCTCGATCGTCGTCGCGGTGACGATCGAGAAGGGCGGCTTCGGCGCCGAGGCGGCGGCGCCGGCGGCGCGGCTGATCGTGTCGAAGTGGCTCGGCGTCAAGGGCAAGGTCCAGGCCGGTCACTCGAAGACGCTATGAGCACCGCCACGACACCCGTTCCCCGCTCGATCGAAGAGCTCGCCGTCGCCACCGAGCGGCCGGCGCTCCGGATCGACGTCTGGCTCGCGGTCGCGACGCTCGGCCTGATCGGCTGCTCGCTCTACGTCCTCCACGGCGCGACGAAGAACGACATCCCCGGGCGCCCCGACTTCTACGTCCAGCGCCAGGGGCTCTACGCCGGCATCGGCCTGCTGCTGGCGATCGTGCTCGCGAAGATCGACTACTCGCGGCTGCGCGAGCTCAAGTTCGTCGTGTTCGGCCTGCTGATCGGCTCGAACCTGCTCGTGCTCGCGATCGCCGGCGCGACCCGCGGCTCCAAGCGCTGGATCAACCTCCCGTTCTTCCAGTACCAGCCCTCGGAGGTGGGCAAGGTCCTCCTCGTCGTGGCGCTGGCGGCGTTCGTCACCGACCGCTCGCGGCGGCTGCACGAACGCCAGACGACGGCGCGCGTGATGCTGCTGGCGCTGCTCCCGGCCCTGCTGGTGATCGCCCAGCCGGACCTCGGCACCGGCATGGTCTTCGTCGTCGTCGCGTTCGCGATGCTGTACTTCGCCGGGACGTCGTGGAAGCACCTGACCGCCCTCGCCGCGCTGTTCGTCGTCTCGGTGACGCTCGTGCTGGCCGCGGCGCCCGCGATCGGCGTGCACGTGCTGAAGCCCTACCAGGTCCAGCGGCTCACCGGTTTCCTCAAGCCCTCGAAGGACCCCCGCAACCAGACCTACCAGATCAATCAGTCCGAGATCGCGATCGGCTCGGGGGGCAAGAGCGGCCGCGGCGTCGCCCACGCGACGCAGACCAAGCTCAACTTCCTGCCCGAGCATCACACGGACTTCGTCTTTTCCGTCGTGGGGGAGACGTACGGTTTCATGGGGGCGGCAGTGGTGCTGTCCCTGTATGCACTGCTCATATGGCGCGCCCTCCGCATCCTGACCATGGCCAAGAACCTCTACGGCACCCTCATCGCCGGCGGCATCCTTGCCATGATGATGTTCCAGGTCTTCGTAAACGTCGGGATGACGATCGGGATCATGCCCATCACGGGCGTGCCACTCCCACTCATGAGCTTCGGCGGCTCGTCGATGCTCGTGACGCTCATGGCCATCGGGCTCTTGCAATCGATCCACATCCAAGCTCGGATCGCGAATGCCGGCAAGGGCCGCATCCCGCTCTCACAAGGATGATCAACTTTGAAGAAACAGCTGCTCGTCAGCGTCGACCGGGGCGAAACCCGGGTGGCGCTGCTCGAAGCTACGGGTGAGCCGTCGAAGACGGGTCGCCGGCGGCGCGGACCACGCCCCGCCAACCCCGCCCGCGGTTACCGCGTGGCGGAGCTCTACGTCGAGCGCCGCGGCTCGCGCTCGATCGTGGGGAACGTCTACAAGGGCCGCGTGGACAACGTCCTCGCCGGCCTCGAAGCCGCGTTCGTCGACATCGGGCTGGAGAAGAACGGCTTCCTGCACGTCGACGAGATCGTGCTGCCGGGCGTCGAGACGGTGAAGCGCGGCCGCGGAAGCGGCCCGAAGATCACCGAGCTCCTGAAGCCCGGGCAGGAGATCGTCGTGCAGGTCGTCAAGGACCCCTTGAAGACCAAGGGCGCGCGCCTCTCGATGGAGCTGACGATCCCCGGTCGCTACATGGTCTACGCGCCCTCGGGCGAAGGCGTCGGCGTCTCCCGGCGCCTCGAGGACAAGGAGCGCGAGCGCCTGCGCAAGGAGGCCAAGGGCCTCGACCTGCGCGGCGGCGGCGCCATCGTCCGCACCGCGGCGCACGGCGCGACGCGCAAGGACTTCGAGCGCGAGCTCCAGTACCTGTTCAAGCTGAACGAGGTCCTGCAGAAGCGCGCGTCGGAGACGACGGCGCCCGCCCTCGTCTTCCAGGAGGCCGACCTCTCGGTCCGGGTCGTACGCGACATCTTCTCCGCGCACTTCGAGCGGGCCGTCGTCGACGACCCGTTGCAGCACCGGCGCCTGACCTCCTTCTTCACGCGCACCGCGCCCGAGCTCGTCGACCGCGTCGAGCTGTGGGAGGAGGACGAGTCGCTGTTCGAGCGCTACGGCATCGAGGAGGCCTTCCAGAAGGTCCTCTCGCGCCGGGTCGACCTGCCCTCGGGCGGCTACCTGATGATCGACTACGCCGAGGCGCTGACGGTCATCGACGTCAACTCGGGGTCGTTCATCGGCCGCGGGAAGTCCGCGCGGCTCGAGGACACGATCACGAAGACGAACCTCGAGGCGGCCGACGAGGTCGTCAGCCAGCTCCGGCTCCGCGACATCGGCGGCATCATCGTCATCGACTTCATCGACATGGCGCGCGCACGCAACCGCGAGGCCGTGCTGAAGACGCTGCGCGCGGCCCTCGACGAGGACCGCACGAAGACGTTCGTCGTCGAGATCTCGCCCCTCGGCCTGGTCGAGATGACCCGCCAGAACGTGACCGACGGCGTGCGGGAGATCATGACCGGCCCGTGCCCGACGTGCGACGGGGAGGGCGTCGTCAAGTCGCCCGAGACGATCGCGCTCGAGCTCGACCGGCGCATCCGCCGGGAGGTCAAGGGCCGGACCGCCGAGGCGTTCCTCCTGCAGGTCCATCCCCGCGTGACGGCGCAGTTCACCGCGAACAGCGGCCGGATGCTCCGCGAGCTCGAGGAGGAGACCGGCCGGCAGTTCCACTTCGAGGGCTCCGAGGGCCTGCCGCTCGACTACTTCGCGATCGTGCTCGAGGGCACGCGCCAGGAGGTCGAGGAGCGCGCCCTGCCGTTCCGCGAGGGCGAGGAGGTCCTCGTCCACATCGTCGAGCCGCACATGTACGAGGTCGACGACGCCGTGGCGAAGATCGACGGCTACATCGTCTCGGTGGTGGGCGGCGGCCCGTACGTGGGCGAGAAGAAGCTCGTGCGGATCCAGGAGGCGGGCCGGACGTCGGCGACCGCCACGCTCGTGGACAACGGGAACGGCGCCGAGGCCGGCGCCGGAGACGCGACGCCTCGCGTCGAGACCGACGGCGGCGAGGCCGCGACGCGCGCCCGCTCGCGCGGGCG
>JAOPZQ010000088.1 GCA_025964075.1 Solirubrobacterales bacterium
CGAGCCCCGCCGCCCGCGCGAGCACATCTCGCGCCTCCGCCGCGGCGCCGTCGAGGAGCCTCTGTCGATCCGCTGACATAGATATCTTGACGTCAAGATACATGACCCGCAAACGAGACGACTCGACGCCGGCGGACGCCCCCGACCACGTCGACCACGTGGTGGCGCAATGGCGTGCGCAGCGTCCCGACCTCGACCTGGGGCCGTTCGCGATCGTCGGGCGGCTCGGCCGCGCGGCGGCTCTGAACGACCGGGCGCTGGAGCAGTTCTTCGCCGACCACGGACTGAGCCGCGCGCTGTGGGACGTCCTCGCGAGCCTGCGCCGCGAGGGCCCGCCGCACCGGCTCTCGCCCACGCAGCTCTACCGCGGGCTGATGCGCACGTCCGGCACGATGACCAACCGCCTCACGCACCTCCAGCGCGCGGGACTCATCCGCCGCGTCCCCGACCCGGCGGACGGCCGCGGCCTCCTCGTCGAGCTCACGCCGAAGGGAGTCCGCCTCGCGGACCGCCTCGCGGGCGAGCACATGGAGAACGAGCGCCGGCTGCTGGCGGGGCTGACGGCGGAGGAGCAGGACGAGCTGGCGGGGCTGCTGCGACGAATGCTCGGGCACCTCGAACGAACCGCCGGAGTCGATGCGGTGTAAGCCAGAGGGGCCAGGCCCCTTTGGCGCGCACGCCGCTGATACCCTCACCGTCCCGCCGTGACTGGCGCGCTAGGTGGAATCGACCACTGGGAAGCGGCGGGACTCGTCACTTGCCGAGCGCCTGGGCAGCCACCCGATCCGAAAGGGAGCCGCCCATGCCCGCCGCCGCTGCCGACGTCCTCGCCGCCGAGGATCCCGAGCTCGCCGCGCTCGTGCGCGCCGAGGACGAGCGTCAGGCGACCGAGCTCTGCCTGATCCCGTCCGAGAACCACGTCTCGCCGGCGGTGCGCGCGGCGCTCGGTTCCCGGCTGACCGACAAGTACTCGGAGGGGTACCCCGGGAAGCGCTACTACGAGGGCAACGAGGTGATCGACCGCATCGAGGCGCTCGCGATCGCCCGCGCCCGCGAGCTCTTCGGCGCCGAGCACGCGAACGTCCAGCCGCTCTCAGGCGCGCCCGCCAACCTCGCCGTCTACGCCGCGTTCCTCGAGCCCGGCGACGCGGTCATGGGCCTCGGCCTGCCCGCCGGCGGCCACCTGACTCACGGCTGGGGCGTGTCCGTCACCGGTCGCTGGTTCCGCTCCGTCCCCTACGGCGTGCGCCGGGACACGGGCGTCGTCGACCTCGACGAGGTCCGCGCGCTGGCCGTGCGGGAGCGCCCGAAGCTCATCTGGTGCGGCGGCACCGCGATCCCGCGGACGATCGACTTCGCCGGCTTCGCCGAGATCGCCCGCGAGGTGGACGCGGTGCTCGCCGCCGACGTCGCCCACCTCGCCGGGCTCATCGCCGGCGGCGCGCACCCGACGCCGGTCGGCCACGCGGACGTCGTCACGACGACGACGCACAAGACGCTCCGCGGACCCCGGGGGGCGATGCTCCTCGGCCGTGCCGAGCACGCGAGCGCGCTCGACCGCGCCGTGTTCCCCGGCCTCCAGGGCGGCCCGCACGACCACACGACCGCGGCGATCGCCGTCGCGCTCCGCGAGGCGGCCCAGCCGGACTTCTCGGCGTACGCGCACCAGATCGTCGCCAACGCCCGCGCGCTCGGCGACGCGCTCGCCGAGCGCGGCTTCGAGCTCGTGAGCGGCGGCACCGACAACCATCTGCTGCTCGTGGACCTCACGGCGCGCGGCGTGACCGGCGGACAGGCGGCGGAGGCGCTCGCCCGCGCCGGGCTGGTCACCAACCGGAACGCGATCCCCTTCGACCCCCGCAAGCCGCTCGATCCGTCGGGGATTCGCCTGGGCACGCCGGCGGTCACGACGCGCGGTCTCCGCGAGGCCGACATGGCCACGATCGCCGGCTGGATCGATGCGGGTGTCGTCGCGGCGCGCGTCGCCGACGAAGGAACGCTCGCGCGTCTGCGCGCCGAGGTCGCGGAGCTGGCAGGCGCGTATCCGCTCCCGGGCTCCTGACGGGGCTAAAAACCTGAGCAAAAGTCCACTAGCGTCCATCGAGCGGGCGGTGTATGGTCGCTCTAAGCCCCGGGACCGACCGGGCCGGCGGGCCTTCTCTGGACCGGGGTCCGCCGGCCCGGTGGGCACTCACCTCACCCTGACAGGTGCGGGGCCACGTGTCTGCACGCGGATGGATCGTCCGCACCGGTGAGCGCCTCTTCGAGGCGCGCCCGGTGCGCCGCCGCGCGCTCGCGCGGGTAGGGCCCCGCGAGGTCGCGCGTCTCGAGGAACGTCCAGTCGCTTGCCTGGAGGTGCAGCAGCTCGCGGAGCGCCGTGGGAGTCGGCTCGTGGCCGTCGCTCAGCAGCCGCAGCTCCGCCTCGCGAGCGGCCCAGGCGAGGTCGGCCACGGCGGGCCCCGACCAGGTCTCGAGATCCCGCGGCGTGCCCCAGCTCGTGACCGGAAGCGCGGGGGCGGGGGCCGGCTCGTGGCGCTCGAGCGCGTCGTCGAGCCCGGTCAGCGCGAGCCCGGCGCGCCCGGCCTCCTCGACCACGGCCGCCAGCCACGTGACGCCCTCGTGCCACCAGTGGCCGAGCAGCTCGGTGTCGAGCGCGCACACCGCGAGTCCCCCGTCGGCGACGCGCGCCGCCGCGCGGGCCACGAAGTCGGCCGCG
>JAOPZQ010000035.1 GCA_025964075.1 Solirubrobacterales bacterium
CCCCGGACGAAAGCTCGCTCACCGTCGCCCCGGGCCCCGGAGCCGGAAGCCGGATCGCAAGCGACCCGAGCTCGAGGACGAGTTCGCGGTCGAGCGCGGCCCGCAGATCGGCCGGGACGGAGAACGTGGCCCGCCACACGCCGTCGGTGGGCTCCGGGGCCGGCAGAGCGGGAAAGCGGAACTGGCGGCGGTCGCCGCGCACGAGCAGCACCGCGCCCTTGGGAACGCGCTCGCCGGTCTGCGACCACCGGCCCTCGACCCGGACGAGCAGCCCGGCGACGCCGCCGGGCGCCACCTCGACGCGCTCGATCCTCGGCGCGCCGGCGTAGTTGGGGTCGAAGGAGCCACTCACGCCGCCGGAAACTACGGCCGGCGGCGGACGGCTCAGCGGCTGTTGCGGCGCGTCGCCACGAGCGCGGCGACGATGCCGCCGGCGACCAGTGCGCCGAGCGCGACCGTCCGCGCCTGCTTGCCGTACTTCCGGCGCAGGTACCACTTGCCGCCGTGCCAGACGACGAAGCCGAGAACCTTGTAGCCCATGGGCCGGAACCTACCCGCGCTGGCCCCGGCGCACGCGCCAGGCCATGCGCGACTGCAGCGACCACAGCTCGATGAACCCGGGCGACGCCGTCTGCGAGAACAGGCCCCCGGACTCGGCGAACGACGCCAGCGCGGCATCGTAGACGGCGTTCGGCGACGTGCGGGTGACGACGCGCACGCTGCCCTTGTAGAGCTTCAGCCCGATCGTGCCCGTGACCTGCGCGTTGACCGCGTCCATGTAGGCGTCGAGATCGGTCCGCAGCGGCTCCCACCACAGACCGGCGTAGACGAGGTACGCCCATTTCTGGTCGAGCATCGGCTTGAACTGGTTCTGGTGGATCGTCGAGACGAGCTTCTCGAGCTCGGCGTGCGCGGTGAGGATGATCGCCGCCGCCGGCACCTCGTAGATGTCGCGGACCTTCAGCCCGACGATCCGATCCTCGATGTGGTCGACGATCCCGACGCCGTGGCGCGCGCCGATCCCGCCCGCGCGCTCGAGCAGGTCGACGAGGCCGAGCCGCTCGCCGCTCAGCGCGACCGGGACGCCCGCCTCGAACTCGACGGTGACGACCTCGGGCTCGTCGGGCGCCTCCTCGGGCCGCGTGACGAGCTGGAAGACGTCGTCCTCGGGCGCGTGCTCGAGGTCCTCGATCCACTTCCCCTCGGACGAGCGGCCCCACAGGTTGTCGTCGAGCGAGTACGGCGCCGACTCGGTCCCGCCCTTGACCGGGATCCCGTGCTCGCGCGCGTAGGCGATCTCCTCCTCGCGCCCCATCTGCCACGACCGCACGGGCGCGATGACCTTGAGCTCGGGCGCCAGCGTGGCGACGGTCGTCTCGATCCGCACCTGGTCGTTGCCCTTGCCGGTGCAGCCGTGGGCGATCGTGTCGCAGCCCGTCTCGCGCGCCACCTCGACCGCCAGCTTCGCGATCAGGGGCCGGCCCAGCGCGGTGAACAGCGGGTAGCCGAGGCCGTAGATCGCGTTCGCCTTGATCGCCGGCGTCACGTACTCCCGGACGAACTCCTCGCGGGCGTCGACGACGCGGGCGTCGACCGCGCCGAGGCGCAGCGCCTTGCCCTGCACGACCTCGTAGTCCTCGCCCGGCTGCCCCAGGTTCACGGTCAGCGCGACCACCTCGGCGCCGTACTCGTCCTGGATCCACTTGAGCATCACGCTCGTGTCGAGGCCGCCCGAGTAGAGCAGCAGGACGCGCTGCACCTGCTCGGGATCCGCCTCGTAGCTCGCCGTGCGCACGCGCCCCGGCTCGGGCGCGATCTGGTGTACCTCCGTGCGGGGGGCGTCGGTCATGGACGGGGCAGCTTATCCTTGCGGCGACGTGATCTTCCGTCAGATCACCCACGACGACCTCGGCTGTGCGTCCTACCTGATCGGGGACGACGAAGCCGGCGTCGCGGCGGTCGTCGACCCGCGCTTCGAGATCGACGACTACCTGCGCCTCGCGCGGTACCTGAGCGTGAGCATCGAGCACGTGCTCGAGACCCACAACCACGCCGACCACGTCTCCGGCCACGGGCGCCTCGTGGCCGCGACGGGCGCCCGGATCCACATCCATCGCCTGGCCGAGCCCGACTACGACCACGAGCCCTTCGACGACGGCTGGGAGCTCGAGCTCGGTGCGGTCCGCGCCCGGGCGCTGCACACGCCCGGCCACCGGCCCGAGCACACGGCGTTCCTGCTCATGGACACGGCGCGGGGGACCGATCCCTGGGCCGTCCTCACCGGCGACAGCCTGTTCGTCGGCGACATCGCGCGACCCGACCTCGCGGTCGACAAGGCCGAGGGCGCGCGCGCGATCTTCCGATCGCTGCACGAGCGCCTCCTCCCGCTCCCCGACACCGTCGAGGTCTGGCCCGGCCACCTCGGAGGCTCGATGTGCGGCGGGCCCGCGATGGACCTCAAGATCAGCTCGACGATCGGCTACGAGCGCGCCCGCAACCCGCTGCTCGCCGAGGAGGACGAGGACCGCTTCGTCGAGCGCGCGATCGCCGGGCTCGGCCCCCAGCCCCCGAACTTCCGGGCGATCGTCGCCCTGAACCGGGGCCCGCTGCTGACCGAGGGGGTCGAGGTCGGCCCGCTGACTCCGCGCCAGGTCGAGCGCGCTCGCCTCGACGGTGCCCTGATCGTCGACGTGCGGACGGACCAGCAGATCGACGAGGCGCACATCCCGGGGGCGATCT
>JAOPZQ010000058.1 GCA_025964075.1 Solirubrobacterales bacterium
CGCCCGCGAGCGCGTCGCCCGCCGCGCCGAGGAGCCTCAGCGCCGGACCGCACACCGCACACGCGTTGGGCTGCGCGTGGAACCGGCGGTCCGCGGGGTCGTCGTACTCGGCCTGACAGGCGGCGCACATGCGGAAGCCGGCCATCGTCGTCAGCGGCCGGTCGTACGGGACGTCGCGCACGATCGTGAACCGGGGGCCGCAGTTCGTGCAGTTGATGAACGGGTAGCGGTGGCGCCGGTCGGCGGGATCGAAGAGCTCGCGCAGGCAGTCGGCGCACGTGGCGGTGTCGGGGGACACGAGCGCGGCCGGGGCGCCGTGGCGCTCGCTCTCGACGATCGCGAAGCCGGGCGCGCCCGTCGCCGGGAGCTCCTCCACCGCGACGCGTTCGACCGTGGCGAGCGGCGGCGCCTCGGCCGCCAGCCGCACGACGAAGTCCTCGATCGTCGCCGCGTCGCCCTCGACTTCGAGCAGCACGCCGCGCTCGTCGTTCAGCACCCACCCCGCGAGGCCGAGCTCTCCGGCCAGCCGGTAGACGAAGGGCCGGAATCCCACGCCCTGCACCGTGCCCTCGACCCGGGCGCGGATCCGGCGGCGGTCGCCGGAGACGGCCCGGAGCGGGGCGGCGGGGGTCAAGTCTTTCATTGCCACACCGGAATCAAGTCTGCTGCGAAGAAAGACTTGACCCCGATTCCACCAGCTCGCGGAGCACGTGGTAGGCGCTCGCCTGCGCCTCCTGGATCCGCGGGATGTGCTGCGAGCGGGTGACGATCACGTGGTCGGCGAGGCCCTCGGCGGCGACGCGGCCGCCGTCGTAGCCCACGAGCGCGACCGTCACGAGGCCCCGCTTGCGGGCCTCCTCGAGCGCCAGGATCACGTTGGCGGAGCCCCCGCTCGTCGACAGCGACAGGACGGCATCGCCGGGCCGGCCGTAGGCGATGATCTGGCGCTGGAAGAGGACCTCCGGCCCGATGTCGTTGGCGAGCGCGGTGAGGATCCCCGAGTCCTCGGTGAGGTCGAGCGCGGGCCGCGCCGGCCAGCCCTGGGGCGCCGCCCGGAAGTCCGCGACCGCGTCCATCGCGTCGGTGGCCGAGCCGCCGTTGCCGAACGCCAGGAGCTTCCCGCCCGCGTCGAAGCACGCGCGCACCGCCGCCGCCGCGGCCACGAGGGCGTCGCGGTTGTCGGTCAGCGTCTGCGTCCGCAGGGCTCCGACCTCGTCCGCCTTCATCAGCACGGACTCGCGGACGTCGGCGACCACGGCCTCGAGGTCCGTCTCCGTCTCGGCGAGGAACGGGTAGAGGAAGCTCGAGGCGCCGGTGTCGTGCACCCGGCGCTCGGTCCGCCCCTCGAGCAGGCCGCGGTGGTCGAAGAACACGTGCACGAGCTCCCAGAGCACGTGGTAGAGCGTCTCGACGAGCTCCTGCCTCACAAAGGGGTCAGACCCCTGTGGTGTCCCAAACTCCCATTCCGCGCCGACGCCGGTCCCGAACGCGATCGTCAGGCACCCGCGGTCGGCGGCCCGGGCGAGCCCGGCCAGCGTCTCCGCCTCGCCGTCCTCGGCGCCGAACGCGATCGCGATGTCGCCGGGCTCGGCGATGAGGTCGACCTGGAGCGCGAGCGACCCGCCCTCGGCCGCGAGCCCGATCGCCGGCAGCGCGCGCTTGCCCACGATCACCGGATGCACGAACTCGACGGCGACGTGGCGGACGTCCGAGCGCGCGGCCGGCGACCATCCGAGGGCGATCAGTCGCCCGCCGCGCGCGAAGCGCTCCGCCATGCGGTGGCAGAGGCGGGCGATCCGGTCCGCCTCCGCGCCGAAGAAGGCCTCGCCGGCCTGAAGGCGGCGAGCGAGCGCGTCGTCGGTGATCGTATTCACGCGGGTACTTCGCGGCGCACCCTCGCCGGCAGCTCGACCAGCCAGTCCCGGAACGCGTCCAGCCCCTCGCCGGTGCGGGCGCTCATCACCATGTGCGGGACGCCCGGGTGCACGGCGTCGAGGTGGTGTAGGAAGCGGTCGAGATCGAAGTCGACGTGCGGGAGCAGGTCGATCTTGTTCACGAGGACGAGCTCCGCCGCGCGGAACATGAGCGGGTACTTGAGCGGCTTGTCCTCGCCCTCGGCGATCGAGGACACCATGATCCGCACGTCCTCGCCGATGCGGAACTCGGCCGGGCACACGAGGTTGCCCACGTTCTCGACGACCAGCAGGTCGAGGTCCTCGAGTGGCAGCGAGGGCAGCGCCGAGCGGACCATGTTCGCGTCGAGATGGCACTCGCCGCCGAACCCGCCGTCCGTGTTCAGCTGCGTCACCGGGATGTGCAGCGAAGCGAGGCGATCGGCGTCCAGGCTGCCCTGGACGTCGCCCTCGAGCACGCCGACGCGGATGCCGCCGAGGTCGCCGAGCACGCGCTCGAGCACCGACGTCTTGCCGGCGCCCGGGGCGCTCATCAGGTTGACGACCGTGACGCCCGCGCGGTCGAAGTCCGCGCGGTTCGCGGCGGCGATCGTCGCGTTGGCGTCGAGGGCGTCCTCGACGACCCTCACCTTGACACGGTGCATTCGGCCTCCTCGACTTCGATGGATGCGACCTCGAGCTCCTCGCCGCTCTCGACGTTCACGTCGGCGGACTCGCACTCGGGGCAGCGGAAGTGGGGCATGTCGATCTCCCACGCGTGCGCGCACTCCGAGCAGCGCAGGCGGGCGGGGACGACCTCCTGGTCGAGGCGCGCGCCCTCGCACACCGTCTCGCGGGAGACGAGCTCGAAGTAGAACGCGAGGGAGGTCGGCACGACCTGCCGCAGGCGGCCGAGCCGCACCTCCACGGCGGTGACGCGCCGCCCGGCGGCATGCCGGACCACGGTGTCGACGATCGCGCTGCTCACCGAGAGCTCGTGCACGATCCTCCGCTCACGACGCCGGGTAGGCGGCGTCCGTCCGCAGCTCCTCGATCGTCTCGAACACGAGCCCGATCGCGCGGTCGACCGCCGCCTCCACGGCCGCCGTCAGGCCGACCCCGACCTCGTCGACCTCGGCCGGCTCGCAGGCGATCACCTGCACGCGCCCCGGCCACCCGCCGATCACGCGCACGAAGCGCAACATCGTCATCGGGTCCATGGAGTGCGGGTCGATCGTCTCGCCGTCCTCGATCTCCGAGGGCACGTCGTCGGGCTCGACGTCGATCACGTAGAGCGTGCCCGGCTCGCCGCCTTGGCGGCTCACGTCGACGATCACGAGCGCGCTGTACCCGCGCATCACCTCGTAGGCGAGGTCGAGGCCGCTCGTGCCGACGTCCATGACGCTGACGCCGGAGGGCAGCTCTCGCTCGGCGAGGCGCCGCGCCACCTCGGCGCCGAAGGCGTCGTCCTGCAGCCACGCGTTGCCGACGCCGGCGACGAGGATCTGCTTCTCGAGCTCCGGGCTCGCGCCTTGCGGACCGGTCATCAGACGACCTCCACCTCGGTGGGCTTGAAGTACAGGTAGCGACCGATGTCGCGCATGAGCTCCTGGCCGGGATCGTCGTCGACGGTCACGGCGAGGTGCACGCCGTCCTCGTAGTCGCGGTAGATGCGCTCGATCGTCGCGAGGCGATCGGCCCAGACGCTGTCCTGCGGGGCGCGGCCGAACCCGGGGCGCAGGCGGACCTTCGCGCCGCGCCGGTAGGTGACGCCGTCGACGCTGATCGCCGGCTCGCCGGCGACGTCGGCCGGGCCGGGCCGGTGGGCGGGCGGAAGCTCGCCGATCGTGACGCGGCCGCGCACCCGCGCGAGCTCCTCCGGCCCGGCCGCCTCGGCCCGCGCGAGCATCTCCCGGACCTTCGGGTCCTGCTCGGCGATCGAGGCGCGCTCCGCGTCGCTCAGCGCGAGCACGTGGAGCAGGAGCGCCTCCTCGATCTCGGTCGAGTCGAACAGGCTCCCGCGCGACTCCGGGGCGATCTGCGGGTGGTCGGGCAGGATGATCGCCGCGCCGAGGACCGCGTCGTCGCCGGGCGTCGCGAGCACGGGGAACGTGTTGACGTTGGCGCACGTCATCACCGCCGTGGCGGCCTCCTCGGGCGGGGAGATCGGCGACAGGAAGCGCCCGCCGGTGGCGCAGCGGATGACCACGTGGGTCGACAGGAGCGCGA
>JAOPZQ010000072.1 GCA_025964075.1 Solirubrobacterales bacterium
GACCGCTTCGACCACCCGGCGGGTCCGGTCGGTGTCGAACGTCGCGAACGCGGTGGTCGCCCAGCGGGCTCGGGCGAGCATTGTGCGCGCCCGCGCGGCTCCGGGCGGCTCGGCGGTCTCGATCACGCGCTCACCGCCTCGCGCGGCGCCGTCGCGACGTCCGCCAGCGCCTGGCCGATCGCCACCGCCGCGCGGTCGAGGATCTCGTCGACGAGGTCGGGGCTCAGCAGGATGCCCGGCTTGAACTGCAGGACGCGCGGGTCGAGCGTCGAGAAGATCGCCCACACGCCGTTCTCGTACAGGCGCCGCATCACGAGCTTCGCGCCCTGGGGATGGTCGAACTCGAGGCCCATGACGACGCCGTCCTGGCGGATGCCGACCAGCCAGTCCGGATAGGTCTCCTGGATCGCCATGAGCCCGGCGCGGAAGCGCTCTGCGATGTAGTGGACCATCGACCGCACCTCGGGCCGCCCGCAGATCTCGAGCACCTTGAGCGCCACGATGCAGCCGAGCTCGGCGCCCCCGCCCGTCGAGATGTGGCCGAACCCGTCCTCCTTCAGCCACGCCGAGCACTCCTCCGAGACCACCGTGCAGGCGATCGGGTACATGCCGCCGGTGATCCCCTTGCCGACGATCATGATGTCCGGCTCGATCCCGGCCTTGGCGATGCCCCACATCTCGCCGGTGCGCATCAGCCCCGTCTGCACCTCGTCGGCGATGTAGAGCGCGCCGTAGCGCTCGCACAGCCCCTTCACCGCCTGCAGGTAGCCGGGCTCGGGCAGCGGGAAGCCGTACGTCGCGGGGATCGTCTCGATCACCACGCCGGCGACGTCGCCGCCGCGCAGCGCCTCCTCCATCGCGGCGAGGTCGTTGAACGGCACCTGGACGAACTCGTCCGGGCGGTCGGACAGGAACAGCGTCGAGAAGCGGTCGTCGCCGGCCGCCACCGCCAGCCCGGTGTGCCCGTGGTAGCCCTTGCGGATCGAGACGATCTTCCGGCGCTGCCGCGTGTGCCGCGCCGTCTTGATCGCGATGTCCGTCGCCTCGCCGCCGCCCGCGCCGTAGATCACACGGCGCATGTTCGGCGTGCACGTCTCGACGAGCGCCTCGGCCAGCGCCGTGCGCGCCAGTGCCGGGAAGTGGTGGTTGCCGATGTCGAAGCGGCCCATCGCCTGCTCCAGCACCGCGATCAGCTCCGGATTGCGGTGGCCGAGGTTGTACGTGCCCCCGTTCAGATGCAGGTCGATCAGCCGCCGTCCGGCCATGTCCCAGAACAGGTAGCCCTCGCGGCGATCGATGACCAGGTCGACGCCGGCGTCCTGCCAGAACCGGGTCTTGTCCGGGTTCCAGAACTCCTCCGACCGGTGAAGGAAGTCCGCCTTGGAGTCGAACGAGAAGAAGCCGTAGTCGTACAGGGTCACTCGCCTCCGGCCGGACCGTACCATAAGCGCGGACGCGGACCAACCCTTTTAGGGATTTGGTCTGGAGAAGGCGCTAGCCGGCCGCGGTGAAGGCGGCGGCGCGGCCATAGATCTTGTACAGCTTGAACGGGCCGGCGAACGACTGCCGGCAGTAGCTGGAGATCAGCGTCGTGCCCTGGCGCTCGCTGAGGACCGGGCCGGTGGCGCCGGGCGCGCCCGCGGAGTCGACCTGGGCGCCGAAGAACGCCCGCATCTGGGCGAGCAGCGTGCGCCGCTCGGCCGGGTTCTCCCGCCGCCAGTCGTCGCAGCTGGCGGTACGGATTGTCGCGGCGCTCATCGCCGGCGTCGTCGTCGTGCTCGGACGCGAACTCCCGCCGCACGCGCTGAGCGCGCCGAGTGCGGAGAAGACTGCGAGCGCGGCGAGCGTCCGCCCGGGCCTCACGGCGCGGCGGCGGTCTTCGTCCCGGCGCAGGCGGCCGTCTTGCCGGTGCGGTACAGGCTGCAGAGCCGGGCGCGCTCGTCCGGGTGGGAGGCGAGCCAGCTCGCCGTCGCGCCACGCGCGGCCGTCGTCGCCGCGGCGCTCGACGGCCCGGGCTTCGGCGGTGTGATGAACCACGGGCACAGCGTCGGGTTGTAGCCGCCGAGCTCGGTCGCGGCGAGGCAGCTCCCGAGCTCGGTCTCGTTCACGAGGTCCGCCGTGCCGACGCTGGTGCTCGGCGCGGTGCCGTTCGCGCAGCTCGGCAGCGAGTTCGGCGACGTCGTGACGTACTGGCTCGGCGCCGCGTGGTTGCCGTACCAGCAGTTGCCCGTGTTGCCGAGGAAGCTGTCCCACCAGAAGTCCATGCCGTTCGGCGCGACGGTGCCGTCGGGCGCCACTCCCATCGTGTTGCCGTAGAAGCGGTTGCCGTAGGAGGTGGAGACCTTCGACGGGTCACAGCCGGTGACCGTCCTGCCGATCACCGGCGAGCAGATCGCGGCGTCGGGGGCGGCGAACAGCATCGCGCCGCGGCGCCAGTTGTCCCAGAAGTGGTTGTTGCGGATCACGTTGTCGTTCCCGCCCGCGATCCACAGCCCGACGCCCACCGGCTCGGGCTCCGAGGCCGCGATCAGCGACCCCTTCACGTACGGGTTGAAGTTGTTCGAGCAGAAGTTGTTGTTCTCGATCAGGTCCGAGTCCTGCGGGAAGCCGGGGTGACCGGGGGACGTGAACACGTCGGTCGTGAACCCGAGCGTGTTGTCGTAGAAGTTGTTGTGGTCGATGTGGGTGGCGTTGCCGTCGGTCCCGGAGTAGCCGCCCAGGTTGTGGTGGGAATCGCAGAACCGGATCTCCTGGCTGTAGCGGAAGTCCGGGTAGAACCGCCGGTCCCGTTCGACGCCCGTGTCCGCGCCGGCACCCGGGTACAGGCCGGAGTCGCCGGCGCCGACGGCGTCGCAGTTCTGCATCAGCCCGTGGTCCTCGACGAACGTCAGCACGCCGTACTCGCCGGCCCAGTAGGCCTTGAAGCGGTCGAGCAGGTAGCCGTCGGACTCGAGCGCGTAGATGTCGTGCTCGCCCGCGTGGCGAACCGTGACGCCGCGCAGGACGAAGCCGTCGGCGCGGTCGACGCGAATGCCGACGTCCTTGACCGACCCGCGCGGGCCCCAGTTGCCCGACGCCACGCGCCCGGCGTCGATCACGACGTCGTCCGCGCTCACGCCGGAGCCCTCGATCTGCAGGTTGCAGCGGATGCACGGCCCGAGGTTGGGGATGTCGTGCCGGTCAACGAGGGGCGGGCTCGGGTCCTTGCCCGCGCCGATCGCGCGCCCCATCACCGCGATCAGGTTCTGGTCGTTCGGGCAATGGAACTGGTAGGCGTAGGAGACGGCGCCGGTCTCCCCCTTGTCGTTGTTGATCAGATAGCGCGCGCAGGCCGGGTCGTGCGTCTTCGCCGCGCGCGCCGTCGGCTCCGTGTAGAGCCCGGGCATGACCACGACGCGGTCGTCGTTGTGCGAGGCGGTGACCGCGGGCTGGATCTCGTGGTACCGGCACTGCGGGAAGAGCTTGCGGTTGATGCGCAGGAGCAGACGCGCGGCACGGGCGCTGAGCGCGCGGTGATCGGTGGGGCGGATGTCGTAGCCCCGCCTGCGCGCCCGCTTGATCGACGCTTTCAGCAGCGCGAGCGAGTTGCCCTGGCAGACGACCCGCGTGCGGCCCACCTTCGTCCGCTTCAGCGCCGAGGACAGCGAGCGCGCTGCGGGCACGCTGCCTCCCGCGCACGGCGTGATCGAGCAGTCCGGCGCCGGGTCGGGCCAGTAGGACGCGCGCTCGATGTGCGCCGCCCCCACCGCCGGCACCAGCAACACGACGAGGACCACCCCGATGACCAGTCGCATGCGCCGGAATAATGCCACCGCCGCCGCCGTCGCGCTCCAGCACCAAGAAACGGTGCTTTCAGTGCCCGCGCGCGTCGCCGGCCGACCCGGTGCCGACGGTCCGCCCAATCGCCCCCCGAACCGGCGACCGCTTCTTACGTCCCCAGCCCCATCCCCAGCACGCTGGCCATGACAACGAGCGCTACACCGGTCAGGACATCAGAGCGGATGCGAATGAAGCGGGCGGCTGCTCGCCCGAGTTGCAACCCGACGAACGACGTGAGCGCCGTGATGGCGCCGAAGATCGGGGCCGCGAGCCACGGGGAGAACCCGAGCAAGCCCAGGCTCGTGCCGGCGACGACATTGTCCAGGCTCAGCGGCAGGGGAAGGCCGAACAGCGCCCACGGTCGATCGTAGTCCTCGGGCGCTGCGGTGCGCCACGCATGCGCGAGGAGGTACAGACCGTACGCACCCAGGGCGATCGCCCCGACATATTCGGCGGTCGAGCCGATCCTGCGATCCAAGTAGCGTCCCAGGAGGATGCCCACCAGTGGCGCGACGGCATCCCAGAACCCGAACGCCAAGGCCACCTGCCCGGCACGGCGCCACTCGAGCCGAAGCGCCCCAAGCGCGATCGCCGTTCGGAAGTTGTCCAAGCTGAGGACGAACCCGAGGATGAGGAGATCGCTCACGGGCTCGTCCCGGTCGCCTGCGATGTCGACGCTGGAGGCTGCAGCTACTCCTCCGGCAGCGCGAAGACGAAGAGAGCGTCTCCATGGGGCGCCCCGAACATCCCGGGCAGGAAGCCTTCCACCCAAGATCCCCACCCGACCGGGACGGCGATGTACTGCCTTCCGTCGATGCTGTAGGTGGTTGGGCTGCTGTGGTGACCGCTTCCCGTCTGGAACTGCCACAACAGCTCCCCGGTGCGGGCGTCGAATGCGTTGAACTCTCCCGTAGGCTCGCCGGCGAACACGAGGTCGCCGCCCGTCGCCAGCACCGACGCGCACATCGGCACGTCGTTGCTCCAGCGCCACACCTCTTCGCCCGTGGACGGATCGAAGGCGCTCACGGACCCTCCCATGTCCTTCGAGTCCACGACGACGCCCGCTCCCCAGTACGGGATGCCCTCCTTGAACTCCCGGTGGCGCAGCGTGATCTCCGCTCCGACATCCTGCACGGGGACGTAGAAGAGCTGCGTTCTGGGGCTGTACGCCGCGTGTGTCCATTCCTTGGCGCCTCCCGGCCCCGGCCAGAACCTGACCGGCTCCCCCTCGTTGTCGGGGTACACCTTGGCCGTCACCTTGCCGTTGGCGTCGATCTCGCCCCACGTGATCCGGTCGACGAAAGGCGTGACGCGGACCAGCTCACCGTTCGTGCGATCCAGGACGAAGAAGTACCCGTTCTTGTCGAAGTGCGCCAGCAACTTGCGCCCGTCCGAGTCGAACAGGATGTGCTCCATGTTGCTGTCGTAGTCCCACACGTCGTGCGGGTTGTACTGGTAGTGCCACCGAATTTCCCCGTTGTCGGGGTCCACGGCGATCAAGGAGTCGGTGAAGAGGTTGTCGCCCTCGCGGACGGCCCCGTCGAAGTCGGGCGACGGGTTGCCGGTCCCCCAGTACATGAGATTGAGCTCGGGGTCGAATGTGCCGGTGACCCAGCAGTTGCCGCCACCTCGTGCCCAGGCTTCACCATCCGCCGGCCACGTGTCCGACCCCGGCTCGCCAGGCTTCGGCACGGTGTACGTTCGCCAGGCGTGCCGGCCGGTGTCGATCTCGAAGGCGTCGAGGTGCCCGCGCACCCCGAACTCCCCACCCGAGCTCCCGACGATGACCAGGTCCTTCACGACCAGGGGAGCGACCGTACCGCTCTCACCGGCCCGGACATCACCGTACGTCATGTCCCAGACACACTCGCCGGTTTCGGCGTCGAGCGCGAGCACATGGGCGTTCAGGGTGACGACGAAGACCTTCCCGTTCGCCACGGCCACGCCCCGGTTCACGTTACCGCAGCACAGCCCCGTGTCGGACGGGATCGCATGCTTGTACCGCCAAAGCTCCTGCCCCGTCCGGCCGTCGAGGGCCCAGACCCAACCATCCCAGCCCGAGACGTACATGACTCCGTCCACCACGAGCGGGGCGGCCTCGAACGCGTACGTCGACGGACCCGTGTACACGCCGGAGGCGCCGGCCTGGAACACCCACGCGGGCGTGAGGCGCCTAACGGTCTCCGTGTCGATCTGGTCCAGGGGGCTGTAGCGTTGCCCGTCGTAGGCGCCGTAGTAGGTGAGCCAGTTCTGCGGCTCCGACCGGGCCTGACGAATCCGGTCGTACGTGACGTCCCGGACCACCGGCGGCGCCTTCCCGACTACGCCGCTCAAAGATGACTGGCGGACGGCATGCCCTGCATCTACGTACCCTGCGGCCATCACCTGCTCCTTTCTACGGCCGTGGCTGGGCCGGCCGGTCGAGGCGAGCCTCCGGCGGCGTTTCCCCCATTACGACGATCGCCGCGATCAGGCCTTGGCCTTCGTCGTTGCCGATGATCGAACTGAACCAGTAGCAACCGGGCCCGTCGAGGTTGAGGCTGGCCGTCCCTCGCGAGTGGTTCGGCAGCCATAGGAACTGGTGGTCACCGTTGCTCGGCAGGAGCGCGCAGTGAGTGTTCTGGTCATCGTTGACGAGCTCGAGCTCGAGGTCCCCCCCATGGGGCATGACGAGGATCGCGGGGTCCCACACCATCTCGTCGAGCGGGATCCGGACTCGGGCACGCAGGCGGCCGTCGGGGCCCTCCTCGGCGTATCCGAGTCGGCCTCCGTGGACGGGCAGCCGGCCCAGCGTCGCCCGGTTCGGCGTGTCCAATCCGGGTAGCTCAGCCGCGGCGTGCATATCGTTCATCGCAACCCCTCGGGGTCGTTGGTGAAAACCTCGATACGGCTCGTTCAATCTTGCCGTCGGCGTCCGCGCCGGAGGCCTGTTCCGTGTGCCGGCCGGGACCGGCCGAGGGACCAACGCCGGTGGCCGCTCACGCTGTCGCGGCCGCGCTCACGCGCGTGGCGAGCTCGATCAGCAAGCGGACGCCGTAGCCCGTCGCGCCCCGGCCGAATGCGTCGCCGCGATCCTCCTCGAGCAACGCGGTGCCCAGCATGTCGACGTGCGCCCAAGGCCCCTCCCCCGCGAACTGCTGCAAGAACGTCGCAGCGACAATCGGGAAGCCGAAGCCCTTTCCGGCCGTGTTGCGCAAATCGGCCACGGTCGACTCGATCAGCGTTCGATAGCGTGGGTGAAGCGGCCACGGCCACGCGAGGTCGCCGCTTGCGTTGCCCGCTTGGACGACGGTGTCACGCCACGCTTCGTCGGCCGCGAAGACGCCGGCATAGAGGTCGCCCATGCCCGCGCGCAGGGCGCCCGTCAGGGTCGCGAGGTCGACGACGTGGGTGGCGCCATCGCGGCGGGCGTACCACAGCGCATCCGCGAGGATCAAGCGGCCCTCGGCGTCCGGATTCGTCACCTCGACAGTGAGGCCGGCAGCGGTCCTGACGACGTCGGTCGGGCGCATCGCGCTGCCGCTCAGCATGTTCTCGCAGGCAGGCACGACACCGGTGACCGACAGCGGGAGGCCGAGCTCGGCGATCGCGCCGAGCGCCGCCACGACGGCGGCGCCGCCCGCCATGTCGGCCTTCTGGCGGACGATGTCCGTTTGCGGCTTCAGGAAGTAGCCGCCCGTATCGAACGTGACGGCCTTCCCCACCAGCGCCAGCCGCGGTGCGTCGGGCGCGCCGCGCGGCTCGTGCCGGAGCACGAGGAGAAGCGGCCGAGCCGGGCTGCTCGCGCCGACAGCGGCCAGCGCGCCAAGCCCCGCGTCCCCAGGATCGATGGTTTCGGCCCGAAGCCCCGGAAAGGTCGCCGCGCGCTCCGCGAGCCCCGCCGGTGACACGACGTTCGGCGGCGCGTCGACGAGCTCCCGGGCGACGTTCGTCCAGCGCGCGACGAGGGCTGCGCGGTCGGCCACGGGCGCGAGGTCGTCGCCGCAGCCGCAGATCACGAAGCGCCGGACGCCGCGGGGCTGCCCGCCGCTTCGCCAGCGGCGGGCGTCGTAGCCGCCGACGACGGCGCCTTCGGCCAGCGCGCGCAC
>JAOPZQ010000128.1 GCA_025964075.1 Solirubrobacterales bacterium
CCGATCGGCTGGCCCGGGACCGCAGCCTCGGAGACCTCCTGCAGCTGCTGACCGCTCGGCGTCCCGCGCCGGCCCTTTAACGCAAAGAGCCCGCCGTTGCCGACGGGCTCCTTCGTGACTCGGTCAGACCGAGTCGGTTCTAGCGGGTCGTGACGTTCGCGGCGGCCGGGCCCTTGGGACCCTGCTCGGCCTCGTAGCTCACCTGCGCGCCTTCCGCGAGGGTCTTGAAGCCCTCACCGGCGATCGAGCTGTGGTGGACGAAGAGGTCCTTGCCTCCGTCGTCCGGCGTGATGAAGCCGAAGCCCTTGTCGTCACTGAACCACTTGACGGTTCCTGTTGCCATGTTGTTTTCCTCCACGGCGTATGTGCCTGCGTACGCGGAGGATGCTGGATGGCAACCGACTGCGGGCGCTGAACACTGCTTTGTCGGATCTCGAGATCCGACCGTATGCGGTTAATCCTAGCAGCGGGAAGCGGATGAAGGGACTCGAACCCTCGACCTTCTGCATGGCAAGCAGACGCTCTAGCCAACTGAGCTACATCCGCAGAGGGCGACAGTGTAGCCGGCGGGACGCCGTCGGGCGAGCGTTGGGGGGCACCGCGCCGTAGGCTGCGCGGCCGTGAGGAACCTGGACCTTTGGGCGCCGGCCTCGCCGAGAACGAAGGAGCCGCGATGGCCTACGACACCCTGCTCTACGACACCGACGGCGCGATCGCCACGATCACGCTCAACCGCCCCGACCGGCTGAACACGATCGTCGCGGGGATGCCCGACGACCTCGAGGCGGCCGTCCACGAGGCGGTCGGTGACCGGGCGATCAAGGTGATCGTCCTGCGCGGCGCCGGACGCTCCTTCTGCGCCGGGTTCGACTTCGCGGGCGGCTTTCACCAGTACGACGAGCAGATCACGACCGACGGCCGGTGGGATCCGGGCAAGGACTTCATCTTCGCGACCGCCCCGAGCCTCGGACCCGTCCCCAAGTTCATGAGCCTGTGGCGCTCGCCGAAGCCCGTGATCGCCCAGGTCCACGGCTGGTGCGTCGGCGGCGGCAGCGACATGGCGCTGTGCGCCGACATCGTGGTCGCGAGCGAGGACGCCCGGATCGGCACGCCGTACTCGCGCATGTGGGGCGCCTACCTGACCGGGATGTGGCTCTATCGCCTCGGTCTGACCAAGGCCAAGGAGCACGCGCTCACCGGCCGGCCGCTCTCCGGCGCCGAGGCGGCGCGGGTCGGCCTGATCAACGCGGCCGTGCCGTTCGCCGACCTCGAGGCCGACGTGCGCCGCCGGGCCGAGGAGCTCGCCGCCATCCCCCTCTCCCAGCTCGCGGCGATGAAGCTGATCGTCAACCAGGCCTACGAGAACATGGGCCTGCACTCGACGCAGACGCTCGGCCCCATCCTCGACGGCCTGATGCGCAACACCCCCGACGCCGAGCGGTTCATCGCCACCGCCGAGAGCGACGGCGTGGGCGCGGTCGTCGCCGAGCGCGACGGCCCGTTCGGGGACTACAGCCAGGCGCCCCCGGGCGAGCAGCCGAACCCGGACCACGTGATCGAGCCGTAGTCAGAGCGCCGCCAGTGCCTGGTCGATCGGCGTCGGGCCCGAGATGACCTCGAAGGTCTTCCGAGCCGTGTTCTCCCGGTCGAGGCAGGCGAGGAGCACCGCCGCGACGTCGTCGCGCGGGATCGAACCCCGCCGTCCGAGGCGCTCGGCGACGGCGACCATTGCCGTGCCGGCGTCGTCGGTGAGGCTTCCCGGCCGGCAGATCGTGTAGGCGAGGCCGCTCGCGACGAGCGCCCGGTCGGCCTCCGCCTTGGCCTCGAGGTAGGGGCGCATCTGCTCGCCCCATGAGGTGGGGTCGTCAGCGCCCATCGAGCTGACGATCAGGTAGCGCTCGACGCCCGTCTCCTGGCAGGCCCCGATCAGCTTGACGGCGCCGCCGAGGTCCACCGTGCGCTTGCGCTCCGGGCCGCTCCCCGGGCCGGCACCGGCGGCGAACACGACCGCGTCGGCGCCCCGGACGTACTCGGAGAGGTCCTCCTCGCGCTCCAGGTCGCACAGGACCGGCTCGGCGCCGATCAGCTCGAGGTCGTGCGTGTGGTCGGGGTTCCGGATCAGGCCGCGGGCGCGGTGGCCGCGTTCGACCAGGAGCGCAAGGAGGCGGCGGCCGATCTTGCCGTGCCCGCCGGCGACGACGACGAGACTCATGCCTCCAAGGTACCCCCGTTCGCACCGATCGGAAGCCGACGTTCCCGCCTCCGTAGCATTCGGTCGATGAACCTTGCGGGCGTCGGCATCTGGAGCTCGGGCCTCATGCGCCACGCCGATCGGGCCGAGGTCGCCGACGCCGCGGCGGAGCTCGAAGAGCTCGGGTACACGGCCCTCTGGATTCCCGAGGGCGCCTCCGGCCCGATCTTCGAGGCCTGCGGCGAGCTCCTCGGTGCGACCGCCAGGGTCCCCGTCGCGACCGGCATCCTCAACGTGTGGGCCCACGAGCCCGCCGAGACGGCGGCCGACCACGCGCGTCTCGCCGCGGCGCACCCGGGCCGCTTCCTGCTCGGCCTCGGCATCGGCCACGCGGCGATGGTCGACCGCGACGAGCCGGGGCGCTATCGAAAGCCAGTGAGCACGATGCGCTCCTACCTCGACGGCCTCGACGCCGCCGACACCCCCGTGCCGCGCGAGGAGCGCATCCTCGCGGCGCTCGGCCCGAAGATGCTCGAGCTCGCGCGCGAGCGCACCCTCGGCTCCCATCCCTACTTCACCTCCGTCGAGCACACCGCCGCGGCCCGGGAGATCCTCGGGCCCGGCGCGGTGCTCGCGCCCGAGGTCGCGGTCGTCCCCGAGCCCGACCGGGAGCGCGCCCGCGCGATCGCCCGCGAGTACGCGGCGATCTACCTGACCCTGCCCAACTACACGAACAACCTCCTGCGCCACGGCTTCACCGAGGACGACCTGCGCGACGGCGGCAGCGACCGCCTCATCGACGCGGTCATCCCCGGGGGCGACGCCGAGCGCCTCGCCGAAGCGCTCCGCGCCCACTTCGACGCCGGCGCCGATCACGTCTGCGTCCAGGTGCTGACGGGCGGGGATCGCAGCAGGGAGCTCCCACGCACCGCCTGGCGCGAGCTCGCGCCGGTCGTCGCCGCCCTCTAGCGATCCGCGCCCGGATCGTGCGCAGGACGGAGGTGTCGGTCGAGCCGGGTCGCAAGCTCCCCGAGACGACGAGGATCTCGGCCGCTACGCCGCGGCGTCGAGCGCCTGGTTGACCAGGGCGTCGGCGTCGGCGTTCTTCGCGCGCGGCACGTGGCGCAGGGTCCAGCGGTCGAAGGCCCGGAGCGCCTGGACGGCCTCCTCGCGCAGGGGCCGGAGGTGCGGTTCCTTGATCCGCCAGGTCCCGTTGACCTGGTTGACGACGAGCGCCGAGTCGCCGAGTACGTCGACCTCGGTGACGCCGAGCTCGGTCGCGCGCCGCAGCCCCTCGATCAGCGCGCGGTACTCGGCCACGTTGTTGGTGGCGACGCCGATCGTCTCGCCGCCGGCGTAGAGGACGTCGCCGTCGGGCGACTCGACCACCACGCCGGTCGCCGCGGGGCCGGGGTTTCCGCGCGCCCCGCCGTCGACGTGGACGACCGCCTTCACTCCGCGTCGACCGTCGGGAACTCGCCC
>JAOPZQ010000151.1 GCA_025964075.1 Solirubrobacterales bacterium
AGATCACGCTGGACATCGTCAGCCGGGCGAGCCTGGCCGAGGGACAGCAGGTTGTGTCCACGGCCGGTGACCATTGAGGCGACGCCTTGATGCAGGGTGGCCCACTTTTCAACCGGCGAAACTGGCCCACATTTCAGGCGGTCTTGACACAAAGAGCGTGTTCTTTGGCCCGATCCCGGCGGAAATGGGCCGAAACTCGCCGCAAATCACGGCCGTCCGAGCGACCGAGTGCCGGCCGAAGATCCTGCAAACAAGCCAAACTCACACACTCAGTGCTCGCGGCCGCCTGGATCGCACTCAGGAGCCCTGTCTGCTGAGACAGCCCGCGGGGGCCAAAGGTCTGCGGCGTTTCCTCCCTCTTGGTAATGCACGCTATACCGCCGACGGCGATCGAGGCGTTTAGGTACCCGCTCCGATCTGGGTACCTATTCCCAGCGGGAAATACCGCAAATAGCGGACTTCTGGCTCCGCGAGTGGCTAGATCGGAATCGGTAAGCGTTCAGTTGGTTGGGGGACATAACCGGGCGCTGTCGAATCCCGGGGCGTGGAGCGGGGCGAGGCCGAGGCGATCTATGAGCAGGGCCGCGAGGCGGTCGTGTCGGTGCTGTTGGCGTTGTCGGCGCAGAACGAGCGGCTTGAGGCGCAGGTCGAGAAGTTGACCGCGAAGGTCGCCAGGCAGGACGAGCGGATCGCGACGCTGGAGCGTCAGCTGAGCCGGTCCTCCAGGAACTCCTCGCAGCCGCCCAGTGCCGATCCGCCGAGCGCGCCGCGGCGGCGTGGCAAGGATCCGTCGGGTCGAGCGCAGGGCGCCCAGCCTGGGCATGAGGGCAAGGGCCGGCGGTTGCTGCCGGCGTGGGCGGTCGACGAGTTCGTCGAGCACTGGCCGATGCGCTGTGGCTGCGGGCACGAGTTCGTCGAGGACGAGCGCGTCGCGGTCGGCGCGCCGGCGCGTCATCAGGTCGAGGAGCTGCCGGTGATGGCGGTCACGGTGACCGAGCATCAGTGCCAGCGCGTGCGCTGCCCGGACTGCGGCCGCCGGTCGCGTGGCGAGCTGCCCGCCAGCGTCGGCGCCAGCGCATTTGGGTCGCGCTTTCACGCCGCGGTCGCGGTGCTCAGCACGCGCAACCGCATCAGCCGCCGCGACGTCGTCGAGTTGTGCGAGCAGCTGTTCGGCTCACGAATCTCAAGCGGGACGGTCGACGCGATCCTCGCGCGCGTCGCCGACGCGCTCGCCGATCCCTACGACGATCTGCTCGCGCGCGTGCGTGGCGCCGACGCGCTGAACATGGACGAGACGGGCTGGCGCACCAGCGGCCAGCGCCGCGCGTTGTGGGGCGCCTTCACCGATCGTCATGCCGTGCTGCGCGTCGCCGACAGCCGCCACGAAGATCACGCCAAGGCGCTGCTGGGCGACACCCGCGCGATCGTCACGTCGGATCGCTGGTGGGCCTACACGCACCTGCCGGCCCGGCGGCGCCAGGTCTGCCGGGCGCACCTGCAGCGCGACTTCAAAGCGCACAGCGAAGGCGTCGGCGCCGAGAAGCAACTCGGCGAGCACGGCCTCAAAATCTGCGAGCAGCTGTTCTGGGCCTGGGAAGTGTTCCAGCACACCGACGACCGCCACGACCTGCGGCTCGCCATCCGTGCGCTGCGCCGACAGCTCAAGCCGATCCTGCGCACCTACGCCGGCAAGGCGCCGCGCTACAAGTACACGCGCGGCCTGGCCCGCAACCTGCTGAAGATCTGGCCGGCACTGTGGACGTTCGCCGACCACCGCGGGATCGAGCCGACCAACAACCACGCCGAACGCGCCCTCCGAGGCGCCGTCATCTACCGCAAGCTCAGCCTCGGCACCCAGTCCCAGCACGGCGAACGCCGCATCGAACGACTGCTCTCCGCGCACACCACCTGCCGCCTCCAGCACCGCAGCCTGCACGCCTACCTCATCGACACGCTCGGCGCCCACGCCCGCGGCGACCCCGCGCCCCTCCTCGCCTGACCGCACCCGGGCACTGAACGCTTACCGGAATCGGCTCGTTTCCAGGGATTTCGCCCTTGTTAGAGACGTTTGGGCCCACGACTGAAAATCGTGGTGTCCCCGGTTCGAGTCCGGGTCTCGCCATCCGAGAACCGCCTGCTAGCAGGCGGTTTGTCGGTTTTTACGTGGCCGGAGCAGCGGTCGGCGGGAGCGGCGACGCGCCAAAACGGCCGCGGGTACCTATTCGGGTACCTAAACCCCGAATCGTTGCCGCTCGGAAGCGTGGACAGACGACCGGGACCGGTGTGTTGCCGCACGCCGACGAGGACCTCGGACGTCAAGCGCCTGAATCGGTGCGCGCACCCTTCGTCGCGGACGCCTGGGGATCAAGATCGATCAGCAGGACGCGAGCGCCACGGCCCACCAGTGCGGCGGCCACGCCGAGCGTGATCGTCGTCTTGCCAACTCCACCCTTCTGGTTCGCGAACGCGTAGATGTCCATCTCGCTTCCTGTCGTCATGCATGAATGGGTGTCTGCATGCATGAAGAGGCAACGTCATCAACCTTGGCCCCCTCGAGTGTCGCCGGTATCACCCTCCGCGCAATGGGCGGCGGTCAGAAAGACGTCGTCCAGCTCGCGTACGACAGCGCGGGGAACC
The DNA here is from genome assembly GCA_025964075.1 of Solirubrobacterales bacterium. Taxonomy (GTDB): domain Bacteria; phylum Actinomycetota; class Thermoleophilia; order Solirubrobacterales; family Solirubrobacteraceae; genus JAOPZQ01. The sequence goes on from JAOPZQ010000151.1 coordinate 2,638, forward strand.
TGGTGCATTACCATCCGAAGACCCCAAGAGCGACTTCGATGACCGCTTCGTGTCACAGGTGCTGGCGTTCGTGCGGGGCGAGGCGGCCGATCTGGCAGTAGGACGTCGTCTCGAGCTCGCACGCGCCGACGCAGCATGCCGTCGAGCAGTGCGTCGGCGTGACCTTCGACCCCGCCTACCAGGCGGGCGATGCCGTGTCCTACGGCACCTGGCACGCCGACCCGCTGTACGGCAAGTCCCAGAGCGACCCGCACGACATCGCGGTCGTCGTCTTCCCCAAGCCGATCAAGGGCATCACGCCGGCGCGCCTGCCGGCAGCCGGCTCGCTCGCGAGCCTCGCCTCATCCCAGCAGTTCACGTCGGTCGGATACGGCGCCTACGCCGTCACCGGCCCCGGCGACACGCGTTCCTCTACGACGACGTCCGCGGCGTGGCCACCGGCACGCTGAACGCCATCAACCCCTCCTGGCTGCGGATCTCGATGACCCCGGCCAAGGGTGACGGCGGCACCTGCTACGGAGACTCCGGCGGCCCGAACTTCCTGGGCACCACGGACATCGTCGCCGCGACGACGATCACAGGCGACTACGTCTGCCGCGCGACGAACGTCGACTACCGGCTCGACACCGCGCCGGCCCGGCCGTTCCTCAAGACGTACGTGACGCTGCCGTAGGCGGTGCCATCGGCGGATGTCGGGTCTGGGCGCTCCTACGAGTACTCGTAGCCCGTGATGACCGCGACCTTGTCGTTGGAGGGCGTGTTGGGGTTGAAGGTGTAGCTGAGCCACTCGCGCACGAGGCGGCAGGCGAGCTCGAGGCCGATCACACGCTGGCCGAGCGTCAGGACCTGGCAGTCGTTGGAGAGGATCGAGCGCTCGACGCTGAACGAGTCGTGCGCGACCGTAGCGCGGATCCCCGCCACCTTGTTGGCGGCGATGGCGACGCCGATGCCGGTGCCGCACACGAGGACCGCGCGGTCGGCGTCGCCCGCCTTGATGAGCTCGCCGGCCGCGATGGCGACCTGCCCGTAGGAGCAGGCGGCCAGGTCGTCGTCGTGCACGCCGAGATCCTGGACGCTCGCCACGCGCGGATCCTCCCGCAGGTCCTGCGCGATGCGCATCTTGTAGTCGTAGCCGGCGTCATCCGAGCCGATGACCAATCGGAGGCGGTCAGACATTGGGGGTCGCTCCTTCAGGTGGGGAGGGGTTGAGAGGGGCAGCGCAGGGAGGGCTGGCGAGCACGGATCCGACGGCGCGCGCGATCAGCGCCATGGAGGTGGCGCCGGCGTCGGGCGTGCCGACGCTGCGCGCCGCGAGCGGGCGCGCGCGGCCGACCTTCGGGGTCAGCGCCGCGGTCTCGGCCGCGGCGCGCTCGGCCGTGTCGGCCGCCGACAGCCATGCCTCGGCCAGCGGCGCGCCGGCCTCGACACCGCCGTCGAGCGCGTCGACGAACGGCAGCAGCGCGTCGAGCATCGTCTTCTGACCGAGCTCGGCCTGGCCGACACGCTGCAGCGTGCCAGCACCGGCGCGCAGCGCGGCGCAGATGCGCACGCCCGTGACCGGCTCGACGTCGCCGAGCGTGGTGCCGATGGTCGACAGGAAGAGGCCCCACAGGATGCCGCTCGTGCCGCCGGCGACATCGGCGAAGGCCTCGCCGGCCGCACTCAGCACGGTGCCTGCGCCACCGCCGGCCTGTCCCGCTGCGTCCACGGCGGCACCGAGCCCGCGCACCATGCCCAGGCCGTGGTCGCCGTCACCCGCGACGGCGTCGATGCGTCCGAGCTCCTCCTCGTGTGCGACGACCGTCGCGAGCATCGCGTCGAGCGCGTCCCGGGCGACGGCGGCGGCCGCGATCGACGCCTCGCTCGCATCGATCTTCTCGACCGCGCGCAGCGCCGGCGCGGTGGCGGCGAGCGCCACGCCGGCCACCCGCGGCAGACGAGGATCCGGCTGCCCTCGGCGGAAGGCGACGGTGTCGGCCGGCGCGCGCCAGCACTGCTCGAGCTCGTCATCGAGCCACGTCACCGACAGCGAGCAGCCGGCCATGTCCAGGCTCGTGACCAGCTCGCCGACCTCGGGGAGGACCGCCTCGACGCCGGCCGCGGCCAGCAGCCGGTGCACGTGCCCGTACAGGACGAACAGCTCCTCGTACTTCGTCGCACCGAGGCCGTTGACGAGGACGGCGGCACGCGGTCCGGCGCCCTGCGGGCGCTCCGCGAGGACCGAGTCGACGAGCGACTGCGCCAGCAGCGGCGCCGGCATCCACTCGGTGGACCGGATGCCGGCCTCGCCATGGATCCCGAGACCGAACTCCATCCGGCCGGTTTCGACCGTGAATAGCGGCGCGGCCTGACCCGGCAGCGTGCAGCCGTCGAAGGCGACGCCGAACGAGAAGGTCGCGGCGTTCGCCGCGCGCATCAGCCGCTCGACGGTGTCGAGCCCGTCACCACGGTCGGCGGCCGCGCCGCCCACCTTGTAGACGGTGAACGTGCCCGCGATCCCACGACGACGGTCGACCTCCTGCGACGAGCCGGAGGCGATGTCGTCGGTGACGTAGACGATGCGGGTGTCGATCCCCTCGGCGGCGAGCCGTTCCTGCGCGGCGCCGAAGTTGAGGCGGTCCCCGGCGTAGTTGCCGAACGAGAGCACGAGGCCTCCGCCCTGCTCGGCCGCCCGCGCGACCCGGTGGACCTGGGTCAGCGACGGCGAGGTGAACAGGTCGCCCAGGACGCAGCCGTCGGCGAAGCCGGGGCCGACGATGCCGGCGTAGGACGGGTAGTGGCCCGAGCCTCCGCCGACGACGACGCTGACCTTGCCGGGGCGACCGGCCCCGGCGCGCACGAACCCGGAGGCGCCCGGCACGCGGGCGACGTAGCGGGCGTAGGCCTGCGCGAACCCGTCGATGGCGTCGTCCTTGAAGCGAGCCGGGTCGTCGTAGACGCGCGTCACGCGATCACTCCTCGTTGGCGGTCGAAGGGCCGTCCGCCGTCCTCCGGGCCCGCCTCCTCGACAACCGCGAGCAGACCGGCGACGCGATGCGCCCGCCGGCCGAGGAACACCCCGTCGAACTCGTCCGTGAGCAGCGGCAGGGTCCCGGGACCGGCGCTTCCGCCGTAGAGAACGCGGGCGGCGTGGCCGGAGCCGCTCAGGTGGTCGCGCAGGATCCGGCCGACCTCGAGGACGTGGTCGGCGCTCGCGGGCGCCTCGGCGCCGATCGCCCACACCGGCTCATAGGCGACGACGACCTCGGCCTCCGACAACTCCTTGAGCGTCGCCACGGTCTGGCGGACCACCTCCTTCGCCGCCGTCCGCGCGTCCATCCGCTCGGCCTCGCCGACGCAGACGAGCGGGACGAGGCCGTGGCGCACGGCGGCCGCGGCCTTGTCGGCGAGTACGGCGTCGGTCTCACCAAAGAGCTGGCGCCGCTCAGCGTGTCCGACTTCGGCGTAGCGGCAGCCGATCTCGGCGAGCGTCGACGCGGTCACCTCTCCGGTGTAGGAGCCGTTGTCCGCCCAGGAGACGTCCTGGGCGCCGATGGCGACGCCGTGCGGGCTCAGCGCCTTCACGGCGCGCTCCAGGAGGGGGTACGACGGCAGCACGGCGATCTCGACCGCCTCGGCCGGCGGCGTCGCGGCGAGGGCGCGCTCGAGCTCGGCCAGCCAGCCGACCGTCTGCGCGAAGCCGAAGTAGGACTTGAGGCTGACCGCGACGAGCCGCCGGGGGCGAGCGGGATCGCGGCGCTCGCTCACGCGGCCCTCCGAGACCGCCGGCGGGCGGCGAGCGCGAGCGCGGCGGCTGAGCCGAGGACGGCGGCTCCCACGGCCGCCGACCGCGGCACCAGACGCGCGGCGATGCGGGGCAGCTCGGACGGCGTGACCTCGACGCTCGTCGGCCAGGTGCCCATCGCGCCCTCGAGCCGGATCCGTCCGTCGACGAGGCCGACGCCCGTGACCTCGAACGGGAAGCGCCCGACCGGGGAGTTGATGATCATGTGCTGTTCCTTCCGTGCAGGCCGGCCACCGTCGCGATCGCGTGGTCGACGACGGCGTCCGGGGTGAGCGTGTCCGCGCAGAGTTGGACGTACGTGACGTCCGGCGTCGCCGTGATGGCGCCGTCGACGTTGCGGATCGGGCGCTGGTCGGCGGCGAGGACGACGCAGTCGCAGTCGATAGCGCGGGCGTGGCCGTCGCGCTCGATCACGAGCTGCTCGACGCGGTCGCGCCCGCGCACCTCGACCGGCGCGTAGCCGGGCCAGGCCGCGGCGACGCGCGGGCTCGCGGGGACGTCGCCGCCGACGACGGTGACGCGCGCGTGCGACGGAGCCTCTGCGAGCACGAGGTCGGCCCAGTACCCGCTGCCGCAGACGGCGAGGTGCCGTCCGAGCGCGATGTGCGCCTCCATCAAGTGGTGGGCGACGGTCCCGGCGAAGACGCCGGCGACGCGCGCGCCGAACAGCGGCAGCTCGGCCGGCGTCGCCGGGCGCGTGCCGCCGGCGAAGACGAGGTGGTCCGCCTCGCGCCAGGCGCGCGTGCCGGGCCCGATCAGCAGCAGCCGGCGCTCGATCCAGCGCAGCGCGGTGACGCCCATCGTCAGGCGGACCCCGGCGCGGTCGCAGCGGCCCACGAGGTCGCGGACCGCCGGGTGGTCGAACTGCCAGCTGCCGCCGGCGGCCGGCAGCCGCTCGACCAGCTCGACCTCGGCATGCGCGGCGAGCTCGAGCGCCGCCGCCAGACCGGCCAGGCCCGCGCCCACGACGATCAGGCGATCAGCCACAGCCGACGCTCCCTCCGCCGGGCCCCATGCCGACCTGGCCCGGGTCGATCCCGTGGGCGTTCGCCGTCAGCAGGATCACGCCCGCCATGCAGATCGAGCCCTGGCAGCGGCCGCCGGTCGCGCGGCAGCGCTTGCGCACGCCTTCGATCGAGCGCGCCGGGACGGCGCTCGTCACGGCCGCGGTGATCTCGGCGGCGGTCACCTGCTCGCAGACACAGACGACCATGGCGTCGCCGGGCCGGCGGTCGAGCACCGTGACCGGATCGGCTTCGAGCAGGACGCGCGGGACCGGGGGCAGCGACGTGACGCGATCGGGCCGCGCCGCGGTGTTCTCGCCGCGGTCGGCCAGCAGGGCCTTGACGCGCCGCCCGAACGCCGGTGAGGTCGACACGCCGGTCGAGCGGTTGCCCGCGTGGATCAGGTTGTCGACGCGTGCGTCGAAGCGGAGCCGGACGGGCTCGTCGGCGGCCGGCCGGCTGCCGGCGTAGGTCTTGATCGCGCGGTCGAGCGAGACGGTCGGCACCAGGCGCTGAGTCTCGGCGAAGATCTTGCGCAGGTTGCCGGCGGAGGTGCTGCGGTCCTCGGCATCGCCGCCCTCCTCCGCGTCGGGTCCGAGCAGGACCGAGCCGTTGGTGGTCGGGGCGACCTCGATCCCGCGCGTCGTCGGCGTCGGCACCGGCAGCACGATGCGGCTGAGCGTCTGGCCGAAGTCGCGGTCGAGGATCCAGTACTGGCCCTTGCGCGGCCACATGCGGATCTCCTCGCCGCCGGCGAGCGCGCTGAGGGCGCCCGAGCCGATGCCGGCCGCGTTGACGACGTAGCGACAGGCGATCCGATCCTCGGGCGTGACCACCGCAGACAGCCGGCCGTCGCCGTCGCGAGCGACGTCGAGGACCGGCGCGCGGAAGCGGAGCTCGGCGCCGTTGAGCGCGGCCAGCTCGGCGTAGGCCCAGGTCAGCCGGACCGGGTCGATGATCCCCTCGTCGGGGTAGTAGAGCGCGTCGATGCACTCGTCGGTCAGGAGCGGCTCGTGACGGCGCGCCTGCTCGCCGGTCACCCGCTCGACCTTCACGCCGGCGGCCCGGACCTGCGTCTCGAGCTCGTCGAGGCCGCGCACGCCGTCATCGTCGAAGGCCACGGTCAGCGCGCCGATGCGCCGATAGGGGACGTTGAGGCGGCCGCAGAGCTCTTCCCAGCCGTCGTTGGACTCCCCGATCAGCTCGCACTCGATGCTCGGCGGCGGGGCGTAGAAGGAGCTGGTGATTCCGGCGTTCGCCTTGCTCGCGCCCTCGGCGACGTCGGGCGCCGCTTCGAGGACGCAGACGCTGAGCGCGGTCTGGGCGAGCTCGGCCGCGATCGCGCAGCCGAGCACGCCGGCGCCGACGACCACGACGTCGAAGCGCCTGCCCAGCGGGCCGCTCACGCCAGGCCCCGTCGTGCGGCGGCCACCGCGTAGACCCCGCGGAGCGCTTCGAACAGCGCCATGAACTCGTCGGAGAGCGCCGCGTAGGCGGCATGGCGCTGGGGATCGGGCTCGGTCAGCGGTCGCCAGCGGACCATCGCCCGCGCGGCGGTCGCGACGTCGGGGTGCAGGCCGCCGGCGACCGCGGCGAGCACCGCGGCGCCCATCGCCGCGGCGTCGAGGACCTCCGGCGTCCGGATCGGCTTGCCGAGCACGTCGGCCTTCAGCTGGTTCCAGAAGGCGCTGGCCGCCTCGCCGTCGACGATCGTCAGCTGCCCGTCGGCGCCGCCGGCCATCAGGCGGTAGGTCGGGACGTACAAGTAGGCGATCGACTCGACGACGGCGCGCGCGAGGTGCGCCGTGGTGTGGCGGCCGGTGATCCCGACGAACGCCGCGGTCGCGGCGTCATGGAAGAACGGGGCGCGCTGGGCGCCGTCGACGAAGGGAAAGCAGCGGACCCCCTCGGCACCGGGCGCGACCGCGGCGGCCAGCCGCAGGATCTCCTCGTAGGAGGCCGCGCCGGCCAGGCCGGCCAGCTCGTCGCGAAACCAGCGCAGCGTCGAGCCGACGCTGTCGATCGTCGCCTCTCGGATGAACAGGCCGTCGACCGCGTGCGGGGAGCAGTCGATCCGCCCCTCGAGGTCGGGCTCGTAGGCCGAAGTGACCAGCCGCCAGGAGCTGCAGGTGCCGGTGCCGAGCGACCACTGGCCCGGCGCGACGGCGCCCGCGCCGATCGTGGCGGCATGGTCGTCGGCGCAGCCGGTCGCGAGCGCGACGCCCGCGGGCAGGCCGAGATCGGCCGCGGCCCCGGCGTCGAGCAGGCCCGCGACGTGCCACGGCTCGGCGGAGACGGGGTCGAAGAGCCCCGGGTCGACGCCGACCGCGCCGAGGATCTCCTCGCTCCAGGCGCGGCGGGGGACGTCGAAGGCGAGGCTCCGCGTCGGCGTCGTCGCGTCGGTCGCGCGGGCGCCCCCGAGCGCGGTCAGCAGGAAGTCCTTCGGCGAGGCCAGACGGCGCGTGCGCGCCCACGCCTCCGGGGTGTGCTCGCGCGCCCAGAGCGCGTTGACCAGCCCGCCGCCGATGACGGGGCGGCCGCCCGTGATCGCGAGCAGCCGCTCGGACGGGATGCGGTGCTCCACCTCGTCGAGCTGCGGCCGCGTTCGCTGATCGGTCCAGCTGATCGCGGGGGCGACCGGCTCGCCGGCGCCGTCGAGCAGCACGAACGGGTCGCGCTGCCCGACCACCGAGAGCGCGCGGACCCGGCCGGGCAGAGACGCGGTCTGCCCGACGAGGTCGGCGATGACGGAGCGCAGCGCGCGCATCCAGTCGCGCGGGTCGTTCTCGTTCCAGCCCGCCTGCGGGCGATGCATCGGGTACTCGGCCTTGGCGCTGCCGATCAGCTCGCCCTCGGCGGTGACGGCGACGCCCTTCATCGAGCTGGTGCCGAGGTCGATCCCGAGCAGCACGTCGGTCACTGCGAGCGCACCCGTTCGGCCTCGGTGATCGAGCCGACCGCAAGGGCCGCCTGCGAGTCGGGGCGGTAGAGCTCGACGCCCGCGATCCCGGCCGCGATGCGGCGCCGCAGGACGAACAGGTACCAGAGCGCGGCCACGACGGAACCGCCGGCGACGACCCTGACGGCTCCGTGGAACGGCTTGGGGACCGACAGCACGAGGACCGCCGCGACGATCCAGACCAGGCCGAAGCACATCAGCGGGATGCCCCAGCGGCCGAGGTTGAACCCGCCCTCGACCTCCGCCAGCGACTTGCGGCGGATGATGTAGGCCACGACGATCAGCAGGTAGACGAGGTAGGGCGCAAGCGACGTCGCGCCGATCAGCGTCGTGAACGCGTCGCTCTGGAAGTAGCCCCAGACCATCACGGTCATCATGATCACGCCGCAGGTGATGAGCGCGATCACCGGCGTCTTGGTCTTGTGGTCCACCTTGGCGAGATGGCGCGACGCCGGGAGCATGTTGTCGCGCCCGAGCGAGAAGACGAGCCGGCCAGCGCCGGCGATCGTGACGACGACGAGCGCGTACATCGAGAACGAGACGAGGAAGACCAGGAACCGCACCAGCCCGTTCGGCAGCCAGTACTCGGCGATCGTGACCAAGGGCAGGGCCGAGTCCTGGACCTGCTTGATGTCCGGGATCGCCAGCGTGAAGCTGATCAGGGCGATCATGCCGAGGACGGCGGAGACGGCCACGCCGGCGATCACCCCGCGCGGCACGGCCTTCTGGGAGTCGATCGCCTCCTCGCTGAGGTCGGCCGACAGCTCGAAGCCGACGAGCGTGTAGATGCCGAGCAGGCCGGCGAGGGCGAAGCAGTAGAACGCCGAGCCGTCGAGCGTGTGGCTGGTGTTGGTCAGGATGCTCGCCGAGGCATGGTGCGCGTCGCCGGACTTGATGCTCCAGACGACGAGCAGCAGGACCGCCAGGAACATCGTGCCCGCGATCTCCGCGAACACGGCCATGTTGTTGACGCGCGAGGCCAACTTGACGCTCACGACGTTGATGGCGATCGCGGTCAGCATCAGGAAGCCCGCCACGGCGAGGACCAGCCCGCGGCTCGGGTTCCCGTAGCCCAGCGAGTTGAGCAGCAGCGGGCCGATGCCGAGCAGGCTGATCGCGCCGACGGTGACCAGCATGTAGATGAGGGCGAACGACGCGACGAACCAGCCGTAGGCGGACCCGACGAGGCGCGCGCCCCATTGGTAGGCATAGCCGGCGAGCGGGATCTTGGTGCTGAGCTCGGCGATGATCAGCGCCATCGTCACCTGGCCGACCGCGGCGATCGGCCACGTCCAGATCGACGCCGGGCCGTACGAGTTGATGGCAAAACCGAAGTTGAGGAAGAGCCCGGTCGAGATCGAGACGACCGAGAACGCGACCGCGAACAGCGAGAAGAACCGGAGGGTGCGGTTGAGCTCCTGCTTGTACCCGAACGCCGAGACGACGGAGTCGTTGTCCGCGGCGGCGGACTCGGAGGCGGGCGCGACCGCCTCGGGCTGCTGAATGGTGGACATCATGGGCTCCTTCTGGGTTCCTGCAGGGCGGTGGGACTAGGCGGCAGCCGCGTCGACGTGTGCGAACGCGTGGGCGGTGGCGGTCAGCGCCACATCGATGGACTCCTCGTCGTGCGCCGCAGAGAGGAACCAGTTGTGCTTCGGATGCAGGTAGAGCCCGTGCCGGAGGCAGACCTTGGAGAACTCCGAGATCCAGTCGTGCTCGGGATCGTCGTCGAAGGACAGGTAGGGCATCGTCACCGGCCCGGTGTACGTGCCGCGCACGTGCTCCAACCGGTCGAGCTGCTCGAGGATGCCGGTGCGGAACCGCTCGCCGGCCGCGACCATCCGGTCGAACGCCGGCGTCGAGCGCAGCGTCTGGATCGTGGCGATCGCGGCGGCCATCGGCACGGCGCCAGTCCAGAAGGAGCCGGTCAGGAAGACGCGTTCCGCCGCCTCCCGCAGGCCGTCGGCCCCGACGACGGCGGCGATCGGGTAGCCGTTGCCCAGTGCCTTGCTCCACGCGCTGAGGTCGGGGCGCACACCGAGCGGCTCCCAGCTGGAGCCGACGTTCATCCGAAAGCCGCAGCGGACGTCGTCGAGCACGAGCACGGCGCCGGCGTCGTCGCAGGCGCGGCGGACGCACCGCGCGAAGTCCGGTGTGACGTCCTCGTTCGGCAGGCCCTCGATGTGCTTGAACGGGGTGATCACGACGGCGGCGAGGCGGTCTCCCGCTCGCTGCACGGCGTCGTCGAAGCTCGCCTGGTCGTTGTACTCGAAGTAGTCGAGGGAGGCGCGGTCGCTGTCGAGTACGCCGGCCGGCGCGGGCGTGCACCACGGCGCGGCGCCGTGGTAGCAGCCGCGGGCGAGCAGCACGACGTCCCGGCCGGTCTCGGCGCGCGCGATCGTGACGCACGCCGTCGTCGCGTCGGTGCCGTTCTTGGCGAGGATCGCCCAGTCGGCGTGGTCGATCGTTTCCACGAGCAACTCGGCCAGCTCCACCGCGCGGGCCGAAGGCCCGTTCTGCGTGTCGCCGAGCTGCGCCTGCTCAACGACGGCCTGCTCGACGATGGGGTTCTGGTAGCCGAGGATCATCGGCCCCCAGGCGCACATGAGGTCCACGTACTCGCGGCCGTCGACGTCCGTGAACCGCGCTCCGCGCGACGACGCGACGAAGGACGGGTGGTCGCTGGTCAGGAACCGCGTGCTCTGGTGACCCCACATGCCACCGGGGATCACCGCGGCGGCGCGCGCCAGGAGGGCATGGGACGCCGACTCAACATGGGTGTTCGCTGCCATCTCCGCCGCTCCTCACCTCTCCAAGCGTTCTTCACACCTTGGGGTGGGGAACGGCGCCTCATTCGCTGCAGCCTTCCTGCTCGACACGACGCATAGGCCACTGCAACTCGGCGACATCACCGCCCCGCTGCCCATAGAGTGCCCCACGCCAGCGGCGGTTGTCAAGCCACTATGCGAAATTATCTGTGCTGAGTGTTAGGACGCTGCCGCGAGGGGCTCGGCGCGGTCCCCCGGGCTCAGGCCAGCGCGACGATGAGGGCGGCCTCGGAGTCGGCGAGGTGCGCACGCCCCTCCGCGGTGATCCCGTCGTCGACGATGATGTGGTCGAACTCGGCGAGGGGGGCGACGCGGTGCGTGGCGGAGCGGCCGAGCTTCGCGTGGTCGGCCAGCAGGACCCGCCGCTGGCACGAGGCGATCATGGCCCGCTTGACGCCGACCATCTCCTGCTCTTGATGGAGCATCTGCCCCTGGTAGATGGCCGGAGTCGACATGAAGACGAGGTCGGCGCGCAGGTGCTGGACCATCTCCTCGCACAGGACGCCGACGACGCAGTCGTGGCGTGCCCGGTAGTTGCCGCCCAGCGGGATCAGCTCGACGTTCTCGACGCCGCGCAGCGCGTCCAGGATCGGCGTGAAGCCCGAGATGACCGTCAACGGCGTCCTGCGCAGCAGCTTCGAGACCATCGGTTGCACGGTCGTGCCGTCGTCGAGCATGATCGACATGCCCGGCTCGACGAGCTCGACAGCCGCTCGCGCGATCGCTTCCTTCTCTCGCAGCGCGACCGTCCGCCGGTACTGGAGGCTGCTCTCGTACACGCTCGACGGCTGGCTCGTGACGCCGCCCGGGACCCGCCGCAGCGCGTTCAGCCGCTCGAGCCGCTCGACGTCGCGGTAGATCGTCATCTGACTGACCCCGAAGTGCTCGGCGAGGTCCGCGAACGTCGAGCCGTTGCGCTCGGTCACGTAGCGCACCATCGCCTGGAGCCGCTCCGCTCGCGACGACTGTCGGTCTATCGCCTCCACCTGTTATCGCCTCGCTCTGCTGCGTGACACGGTGCGCTGCAGCGTACCGGAGGGTCGGGAGGCGACGAGGAGGACGGAACACAACGTGCGACGATGTCACGACACATACTGCTGTGAGGGCCGCCGGCGGCCGTCGGGGGCCTGCGTGCATGTTCTATTCGGTATTTCGGCCGGACCGACCGCCGGTGCCCGCGAGCTTTCACGGAAGCGACTTGCCTGCCATGGCGGGTGTCAAGGGCTGCGCTGGCGGCGGCGCAGCGCAATCAGCCGGGCGCCCGCGGCGAGCACCGGGCCGAGGCCCGCGAGCAGCAGCGCCGTGCGCGGGCCGAGGGCGCCGACGAGCAGCCCGCCGGCGCCCACGGCGCCGAGCTCGGCCGTGTTCCGGGCCGCGTTGTAGGCGGCGAACGCGCGCCCGTGCAGCTCCTCGGGCACGCGGACGGCCAGCAGCGTGCGCAGCAGCACGTTCTTGGCGCCGTGCGCCAGGCCGCCGACGACGTAGCCGGCGAACGCGACCGGGAGGACCGCGCAGACGGTCTGCCCCGCCCATGCCGGCGCCCTGCGCGGCGACCGCCATCAGCGCCG